>SCUN01000092.1 GCA_004297655.1 Acidobacteriota bacterium
CAGGGTTTGGTGCGGCCCCAGCGGGCCACCCCTAGGCCCATGCGTTACGACCTCACCCGATTCAAGAGCGGGACCGATCGGATTGAACGGACGTATGAGCCGGCGGACTTTGGCGCCCCGACCGAGGACTTTCGGATCGTGGCGCCGGTTCGGCTCGTCGCGCAACTGACCAAGCACGGGGTGCGGTTTTCCCTGCGCGGGCATCTGCGCACCACGCTGGAACTGGCGTGCAGCCGGTGCCTCGAGGCGTTCGAGGTCCCCGTCGACGCGACGCTGGATCTGACGTTCGTCCCGGCTCCGGAGCCGCCGAAGCCGGTCGTGGCGATCGCGGCGCCGGCTCGGCCGAAGAAGGCGCCGCGCCACGGGCACGACGACGTGGATATCAACGGCAGCGAGATCGCCGCCGACGACATCGGCCTGTCCGAATACGCGGGCGACGAGATCGACCTCGGGCAGATGATGCGCGAGCAGTTTTATCTGGCGTTGCCGATGAAGCCGCTCTGCCAACCCGACTGTAAGGGGTTGTGTCCGGTCTGCGGGAAGAACCGCAACCGCGAAACGTGTTCGTGCGAATCGACGTGGGTCGATCCGCGATTTGAAGTGCTCCGGAACTTGAAGAAGAACGAGAAGGTTTGAGGAAAGAACGATGCCGAATCCAAAGCGACGACACTCGAAAGCCCGCACCTCCAAGCGCCGCGCGCACGACGCCCTGAAGAAGGGCTCGCTGAGCGTGTGCCCGCAGTGCCAGGAACCGAAGCCCGCGCACCTCGTGTGCAAGAACTGCGGTTTCTACAAGGGCCGCCAGGTCCGCGCGGTCGCCGAGGACTAAATGGCCGATGGCCAATGGCCACTGGCCATTGCCGTTGACGCGCTCGGCGGAGACGACGCCCCGGGCGCCGTCGTGGCGGGCGCGGTCCGGGCGGCCCAGGCCGGGCACCACGTCATTCTCGTGGGACCGGCCGCGGGGATCCGATCGCTGATTGCGAAGGCGGGCGCGACCGGGCTCTCCAATTTGTCAGTCGAAGAGGCGCCCGACGGCGTGGCGATGGACGAGTCGCCGGTCGCCGCGCTGCGCCGCAAGCCGCGCGCCTCGATTCGCGTCGCGTGCGATCTGGTCGCGTCCGGCAGGGCATCCGGCGTCTACAGCGCAGGGCACACGGGTGCGGCGCTCGTCGCGGCGCACGCCGCGTTCGGCATGATGCCCGGCGTCGAGCGTCCCGCGTTGGCGGTGACCGTGCCGACGCGCGCCGGGCGCTCGGTGCTCCTCGACGCGGGGGCCAATGCGGACTGCCGCGCGTCACACCTGGCGCAGTTCGGATTGATGGGCTCGGTATATGCGTCGGTGGCCCTGGGCATCGCAGAGCCGGGCGTCGGCTTGTTGTCGGTCGGCGAAGAAGCCGGCAAGGGCAACGAACTCGTGAAGGACGCGCACGTGGCGCTGACGAAGATGCCCGTGCAGTTTGTCGGGAACATCGACGCCGCGCAGTGGTTTCACGGCATCGCCGACGTGGTGGTGACCGATGGTTTCACCGGCAACATCGCGCTGAAGGTCGGCGAAGCGGTCGTCGAACTCGTCGCGAAGAGTCTCGGCGCGGTGAACGCGGGCTCGACCTCCGACGCGTTGGGGAATTTGTCCTACGCGAAGGAAGGCGGCGCGCCGCTCATCGGCGTCAACGGCTTGATGGTCGTCGGTCATGGACGATCCACCGCGGACGCGATCGCGAGCGGCATCGCGCTCACGGCGACACTCGCCGAGCGGCGCGTGGTCGCGAAGGTTGCGGAAGCTGTTCAGCGTGTGCTGAAGTAGACGATGAAGATGATCAATCTTGAGGGCCGTGTCGCCCTCGTCACCGGAGCGTCGCGCGGCATCGGCCGCGCCATTGCCCATCGGCTCGCGTCGCAGGGCGCGATCGTCGTCGCCGCCGCGCGCGGCACGAACGCGCAGGCCGTGGCCGATGCGATCGTCGCGGCTGGCGGACGCGCCACGGCGCAGGCGCTCGACATCACGGACACCGCCTCGGTGGAATCGGCGGTGGCGGCGACGCTCGCGGCGCACGGCCGGATCGACATCCTGGTCAACAACGCCGGCATCACGAGGGACCAGCTCATGCTGCGCATGAAGCGCGACGACTGGGACGCGGTGCTCGCGACGAACCTGACGGGCGCCTACACTTGCGTGCAGGCGGTGCTCAAGACGATGGTGAAGCAGCGGAGCGGCCGGATCGTGAACATCACGTCGGTCGTGGGGCAGGCTGGGAACGCCGGGCAGGTGAACTACGCGGCGTCGAAGGCGGGGCTGATCGGGTTCACCAAAGCACTGGCGCTCGAAATCGCGTCGCGGGGGATCACCGTGAACGCAGTCGCGCCGGGGCTGGTCGACACGGACATGACGAAGGCGATTTCCGACGGCGCGCACGAGGAATGGGCGGCCCGGATCCCGCTGAAGCGGCTGGGGACGCCCGACGACATCGCGGCGGCCGTGGCGTTTCTCGCGTCAGACGAAGCGTCGTATATTACGGGGCAGGTTCTCGCCGTCAACGGCGGAATGTATCTTTAACGAACGTAGGGCCGAACTTCAGTTCGGCCTTCTTGGAGGCAGAATGGCAGTCGCAGATCAGGTCAAGAAGATCATTGTCGAGCAGCTCGGGGTGGATGAAGACGAAGTGACCCCGGATGCGTCGTTTGTCGACGACCTCGGCGCGGATTCCCTCGACACGGTCGAACTGGTCATGGCCTTCGAGGAAGAGTTCGGGATCGAGATTCCGGACGAGGACGCGGAGAAGATCACCCGCGTGAAGGAAGCCGTCAGCTACATCGAAGGCCACTCCAAGAAAAAGTAGGTCAGCTTGAGCAGACGAGTCGTCGTGACCGGCGTCGGACTGGTGTCTTCAGTCGGCGTCGGCACCGATGCCACCTGGAACGCGTTGCTCGCGGGCCAGAGCGGGATCGGCCCGATTACGCATTTCGACGCCACGAACTTCGCCGTCCGGTTCGCCGGCGAAGTCAAAGGATTTGACCCGCTGCAGTTCGTCGCGAAGAAGGATGTCAAGAAGATGGACACCTTCATTCAGTTCGCGCTGGCGGCGTCCACGTTTGCCATGCAGGACGCCGGGCTGACGGTCACCCCGGAGTTCGCCGACGAGACCGGCGTGTTCATCGCGTCGGGCATCGGCGGGTTCCGCACGATCGAGAACGAGCACATGGAGTTGCTCAACGGCGGACCGCGGCGCATTTCGCCGTTCTTCATTCCGGCATCGATCATCAATCTGGCGGCCGGCCACGTGTCGATCCGGTTCGGCGCCAAGGGGCCGAACCTGGCGACGTGCACGGCGTGCACGGCGTCGGCGCACGCGGTGGGCGAGTCGTTCGAGATCATTCGCCGCGGCGACGCCGACGTGATGATCGCGGGCGGATCGGAGGCCGCGATCACGCCGATGAGCGTCGGCGGATTCGCGGCGATGCGCGCGCTGTCGACGAGAAACGACGAGCCGTCGCGCGCGAGCCGTCCGTTCGACAAGGACCGCGACGGCTTTGTCATCGGCGAAGGCGCCGGCATCGTCATCCTCGAGGAACTCGAGTTTGCGAAGCGCCGCGGCGCGACGATTTATGCGGAGCTGGTCGGCTACGGCCTGTCGAGCGACGCCTACCATCTGACCGGCCAGCCGGAAGACGGCAACGGCGCGGTGCGCTCGATGAAGATGGCGCTCAAGAAGGCCGGCATTCGGCCGTCGGACGTCGACTACATCAACGCGCACGGCACGTCGACGCCGATCAACGATCCCACCGAGTCGCTGGCGGTGCGGACCGTGTTCGGCGACCACGCGAAGAAGCTCGCGATGTCGTCCACCAAATCGATGACGGGGCACCTGCTCGGCGCGGCCGGCGGACTCGAAGCCGGCATCACGGCGCTCGCCGTGCGGCACCAGATCGCGCCGCCGACGATCAACCTCGAGCATCCCGATCCGGCGTGCGATCTCGACTACGTTCCCAACGCGGCGCGCAAGATGCCGATCCGCTACGCCCTCTCGAACTCATTCGGATTCGGCGGAACAAACGGTACACTGCTGTTGAAGAAGTACGAGCTATGAAGATCGCGGTGTGTATCAAGCAAGTGGTGACGCGCGAGTGGCAGGTGCGCGTCAATGACGACAAGACGTGGGTGAAGGACGGCGACGCGAGTTGGGAGCTTAATGAGCCCGACGCCTACGCCCTCGAAGAGGCGCTGCGACTCAAGGAGAAGCACGGCGGCGAGGTCGTCGTGATCTCGGCCGGTCCGTCGCGCGCGACCCAGGTGATCCGTGAGGCGCTCGCGCGCGGCGCGGACCGCGCGATTCACGTCGACGGCGACGTCTTCGCCACGGCCGACGCGTTCGTGGCCGCCGACGCGCTGGCCGCCGCGCTCAAGGACGAGCAGATCGACCTCGTCCTGACGGGCCTCCAGTCCGACGATCAGGGTTTTGCCCAGGTCGGCGTCATCCTCGCCGAGAAGCTCGGCATGGCGCACTCCACAATCATCATGGAAGTGCAGGTCGAGGGCACGACGCTGAAAGTGAAGCGCGAGCTCGAGGGCGGCTGGTTCCAGTGGATCTCGATGCCCCTGCCCGCGGTGCTGACGATCCAGAGCGGCATCAACCAGCTTCGCTACGCCACGCTGAAAGGCATCATGGCGGCGAAGAAGAAGGAAATCAAAGTCGTCGCGGCCGGCGCCACCGGCGCCGCGCGACAGAAGATCACATCGGTCTACGTGCCGCAGAAGTCGAAACAGACCCGCATGATCGCCGGCACCCCGGCGGAAGCAGCGAAAGAATTGGTTCGCGCGTTGCGCGAGGACGCGAGGGTTTTCTGATGAAACTCCTTGTGATCGCGGAACAGAAGGACGGCATCCTCAATCGCGCGTCGTGGGAGGCCATCGGCGCCGCGCAGACCACGGGCCAGGAAGTGAAGGTCGCCGTGTTTGGCAGCGCCGCGCACGCGGCGGCGGCCGCAGCCGAACTCAAGGCGGCCGATGTGGCCGAGGTCATCGCCGCCGGTCACGCGGCGCTCGAGGTTTACACGGCCGACGGGTTCACCCAGGCGGTCGTCGCGCTCGTCACCGACGAGTCGCCAACGCATGTCGTCTTTGCCCACACCTATCAGACGCGCGACTACGCGCCGCGCGTCGCCGCGCGGCTCGACCGCGCGATCGCGACCGATGTGATCGCGGTGAAGGAAGGCCCGGTGTACGTCCGCCAGATGTTCCAGGGCAAGGTCAACGCGGATGTTGTGCTCGAAGGGCCGGCGCCGCACGTGGTCACGCTGCAAATCGGCTCGTTCCGGATCGACGACCTGAAGAAGGGCGCGGGCGCACCCGTGCGCGCGATCGAAGCGAAGGTCGACGCGTCCAGGATCCGGCAGAAGGCGGAGGCGCCGTTCCGCGAGGCCAAACAGGCCGTCGATCTCACGCAGGCGGAGCGCATCGTCTCGGTCGGCCGCGGCATCAAAGCGCCCGAACACATCGAACTGGCGAAGCAGCTCGCGACGGCGATGAACGCGGAACTCTCCGCGTCGCGGCCGATCTGCGACGCCGGCTGGCTGCCGATGGAACGCCAGGTGGGCAGCTCCGGCCAGACCGTCAGCCCGAAGATGTACCTCGCGCTCGGTATCTCCGGCGCCATTCAGCACGTCGTCGGCATGAAGGGCTCCAAGACCATTGTGGCGATCAACAAGGACCCCGAGGCTCCAATATTCGAAATTGCTGATTTTGGGATAGTCGGAGACCTTTTCGAAATCGTCCCGGCGATCATCAACGAATTGAAATAACTACGGCTCGTAGCATTCGACGAGCTTGAGTTTTTCCATCCGCGCGAAGTCGCCGTCGAGCGACCAGACCAGCGCGCCGGCCTCCGCAGCCAGCGCGCCGATCAGCAGGTCGCCGACGCCGAAGTGCTGGCCGGCCTTGGCCGCTTTCTCCGTCCAGGCGTCGAGCAGACGCCAGGTGTCGTCAGTGGGGTAGAGAAGCGGCAGTGCCGACAGGGCGCGCTTGAGCGCGGCTAGATCTCGAGGCGACACCCCCGACAGCAGTTCCACGCGAACCGGCACGGCCAAGCCGACCTCGTCGGCATCGAGCAATCCGGCCATGATCGGGGCCTCCGGGCTGCCCGGCGAGCGCAGGACCGAGACCCAGACAGACGTGTCGACGAGGATCATCCGCTACTTGGTGGCCGGACGTCGCCGGCTGCCGGGAATATCGATGTCGAGCCTCACCTTACCCATCAGGCCCTTCAGCTCTTCCACGCGATGGTGACGGACGAGCGTCCGCAGCGCCATGATCACCGTGTCGGTCTTCGACCGGAACCCCAGCGTCATCTGCGCGTCATTGAGCAAATCTTCGGGGATATCCAAGGTAGTCCGCATACAAAAAAGCGTAGTTGGTATGCTTTATGATGTCAACAAAGAGTCGATAAGTATGCGCCTCGTGAATCGTCTGTACAATGTTCGGCAATGGACTGGCAGATTTGGGCCTTTCGGCTCGTCGTCGTCGGTTTCGTCGGATGGTTCGCGCAGCA
>SCUN01000093.1 GCA_004297655.1 Acidobacteriota bacterium
TCTCGGTGAAGATCGCGCTCGACAACCCCTGCGGCACGCCGTTGTGCAGCGCCAGCGCCTCGTCGAAGTCGTCGTACTCGAGTAGATACAGAATCGGCGCGAAGGTCTCCTTCGTCACGATCTCCGACTGTCGCGGCATGCGGATGATCGTGGGCTCGACGTGCTGCGGCCCGATGTCCGGCCGCCGGTTGCCGCCGCAGAGCACCTCGCCGCCTTCGGCCTTCGCCTGCGCGATCGCCGCCATCATGTCGTCCACGGCTTGCGGCGTCACGAGCGGCCCCATCAGCGTGCCGCTCGCCAGCGGATCGCCGATCGGCACCTGTTTGTAGATCTTCAGAAGCGTGGCCGTGAGCTCCTTCGCCATCGACCGGTGCACGATGATTCGGCGCGTGCTCGTGCACCGCTGACCGGCCGTGCCGACGGCGCCGAACGCGATCGCCCGCGACGCCAGATCGAGGCGGGCTCCCTCGGTGACGATGATGGCGTTGTTGCCGCCGAGTTCGAGGATGGACCGTCCGAATCGGCCCGCGACGGTCGACGCGACGTGCCGGCCCACGACCGTCGAACCCGTGAACGAGATCAGCGGAACGCGCTCATCCTTGATGAGCTGTTCGCCGATCGTCGAGCCTTTGCCGACGAGGAGCGAACAGAGTCCGGTCAGGCCGTGATCCGCGAGCACGGTGTTGGCGATGTGTTGCACCGCCACGCCGCAGAGCGGCGCCGGCTCCGCGGGCTTCCAGATGACGGGATCGCCGCAGACGAGCGCGAGCGCGGAGTTCCAGGCCCAGACGGCCACGGGGAAATTGAATGCGGTGATGATGCCGACCGGGCCGAGCGGCTGCCACTGCTCCATCATCCGGTGGCCCGGGCGCTCAGAGGCGAGCGTAAGGCCGTAGAGCTGCCGCGAAAGTCCGACGGCGAAGTCGCAGATGTCGATCATCTCCTGCACTTCGCCGTGGCCTTCGGCGCGGATCTTGCCCATTTCGAGCGACACGAGATCGCCGAGCGGCTCCTTCTTCGCGCGCAGCGCGTTGCCCAGATCGCGGACCACGTGGCCGCGCTTCGGCGCCGGTACGTCGCGCCAGGTGGTGAACGCCTTCGCGGACGCCGCCACGACCTGCTCGGCGGCGGCGGAGGACGCCTTGAGCACCGCCGCGATGGGCTTGCCGGTCGTCGGATTGATCGACACGAGCGGCTCGGCGCCCGATTCGAGGATCCAGCCATTCGGGCCGGTGCACACTCCGGGATTGACGTCGGTGATGCTCAGAGCGGAGAGCAGCGCTTTGGTGTCTGCCATATCCAGATGACGATAGCATGCGGCGTTTGCTATTCTCGCGAGCGATGACCTCGTTCTGGGTCGCCGCGGCGCTCGCCGCCGCGCTCAATCAATCACCCGCGGCGCCGGCCGCAGCGTCACCCCCGAATCCCTTTCGTCAGCTCTTCCACAACCTCGGCACCGACGCGAAGTCTCTCGCGTCGGTAAACTCCCTCGTCATCATGGGCGTCGGCGGCGCGGGCGCGATCGCGACGAAGAACAACGCCGATATCCGCGCGCACGACTGGGCGGTGAAGCAGCCGAAAGATCCGGGCCTCGCCCAGTTCGGCAATGTCGCCGGTGACGGTTTCCTGCAAGGCGGCCTCGCCGTCGCCACGTGGGCGATCGGCCGGCAGCAGCAGAACGTCCGGCTCGAGACGACGGGCAGCGATCTGATTCGCGCGCAGGTCCTGAACGGCATCCTCACGCAAGCGATCAAGCTGACGGTGAATCGCGAGCGGCCGGACGGCGGCGGTCATGCGTTTCCGTCCGGTCACGCGTCGGCGACGTTCGCCACCGCGGCCGTGATTCAGCGCGACTACGGGTTCGCCGCCGCGCTCCCCTTCTACGGACTGGGCGGCCTCGTGAGCTGGTCGCGCGTGCGCACCAGCCACCACTGGGTGAGCGACGTCGTCTTCGGCGGCGCGCTCGGCATCACCTCGGGCCTCGCCGTCACGAAGGGCCGCCCGGGCAAATGGTCGGTGACGCCGGTGAAGACGTCAGGCGGCGCGGCGATCTATTTCACGCGACGGTAGCGCTTCGTTCGAACTGGCCCGTTGATCCGAACCCACCGCGGTCTGGACCGGCCGCCGCGGCGGCCTCTTCGAACTCGGCGCGCACGAACGGCAGGATCACGCCCTGCGCCAGCCGGTCGCCGCGGGCGATCGACACGGGCGCCGCGGTGATGTTCATCAACTGGATCTTGAGTTCATCGGTCGGTCCCGAGTAGTCGCTGTCGAGCACGCCGACGCCGTTGGCAACGACGAGCCCCTTCTTCAGCGGCGTGCTGCTCCTCGCGAAGATCCCGAGAAAATGTCCGGCGGGCACGGCAAAGACCAGGCCTGTCGGCACGAGCGCGATCTTCCCGGGCTCGATGGTGATGTCGACGGAAGACGCGAGGTCGAATCCCGCCGAGCCGGCCGTCTGGTACGACGGCATGGGCACGGCGGGATCGAGACGGACGATCGAAATCTTCATCTGCCCGACGAGGGCTTGGGCGCCTCGGCGCGCTTGAACATCGGGCTCACGTCGCGCGTGCCCTTCTGCAGGAACGGCACGCCCTTGTCCATCCACTCCGGCCGCGGCTTCCCGAGCAGGTAATGGTCGAAGAACTCGTCCATGTGGACGGTCCAGTACTTCATGTTGTCGCGGTTGCGCAGGCCGTGCGGCTCGCCGTTGAAGGAGAACATGTAGGCCTCTTTGCCCAGCCGGCGCATGGCGGTGTTGAACTCGATGCCCTGGTACCACGGCACGGCGTCATCGGCGTCGTTGTGGATCGTCAGGTACGGCGTGTTGATGCGCTCGATCCAGAAGAGCGGCGAGTTCTCGATGAACTGCAGCGGCGACTCCCACAGCGTCTTGCCGATGCGGCTCTGCGTCTTCTCGTACTGGAACTCGCGCACCATGCCCGTGCCCCAGCGGATGCCGCCGTAGGCGCTCGTCATGTTCACGACCGACGCGCCGGCCTCGACCGCGCGGAAGATGTTGGTCTGCGTGATCATGTAAGTGATCTGGTACCCGCCCCACGAGTGGCCCTGGATGCCAATGCGCTTCGGGTCGATGTAGCCCTGCGCGACCACCGTGTTGATCGCGGGGATCACGCACTTCATCGCGCTCGGCCCCGGATAGCCGGTGTCGTACACGATGTCAGGCTGGAGAACGATGTAGCCGTTGCTGACGTACCGCTGGACGTTGATGCTCGTGCCGACGTTCGGCGCGACGTACCCGTGCAGGTTCTGCGTCAGCTGCTCGTAGATGTAGACCATCAGCGGGTACTTCTTGTTCGGATCGAAGTTCTCCGGCTTGATCAGCATGGCGTTGAGCACCTTGCCGTCGGTATTGATGTACTTGATGTTCTCGGCCTTGCCCCAGATGAACTGCGACTGCTGCGGATTCGCGTCGCTCACCTTCTTCGGCGACGAGAAGTTCGTATCCGTGATCCAGAGATCCGGGAACTCGTCGAAGCGCTGCTCGGTGATGACCATCACATCGGCACTCTTCGCCTTGATGGGCGCGCCGATGCGCTTGTCCATCATGATGATCTTCTCGGGCGCGCCGCCGGCGTACGGCACCTTGTAGTACCCCGTCGCCTTGGTGTCGTCATTGAGCGTCGCGAGGAGGAGCGGCGCGTTGGTCGGCACCGGCTTCGGTTCGGTGTCGATCGGGCGGTACCGGAACTGCAGATGCTGCTTGCGGCCCTCGCCCGCGGTGATCATGCGCGCGTTCGTGCCGTCCGGACGGATTTCCCACACGTCGAACTCGTCGTAGAGCAGCACGGTCTTGTCACCGTCGGTCCAGCCGCCGGATCCGAGCGATCCCGGCAGGTCCGGCGTGTCGTGGCCCTCGTCGTAGAACTTCACGGGCAGGCGCTCGGTGAGATTCGTCTTCGTGCCGTCGGCGATGCGATAGGTGAACCAGTCGCCTTGCGGCTCATCGAAGTACAACACGTAGCCACCGCCCGGCGAGAGCGTCGCGCTGCCGCCGAAATGTTCCAGCAGCTTGCGGCGTGACCCGGTCTTCAGATCCACGAGCGAGACGTCGCTGTAGGTCGAATCCCAGGAAATCTCCTGCTGATACGGAATGTCGTTCGTGCCGATCACGCGATTCGCGTCGTCGCTCGCCGCGATGTTCGGCAGATCGAGCGTCGCGAGTTGTACGAAGCGCTTGTCGGCGAGATGCACGACCGCGCGGTAGTTCCGGTTGCGCTCCTGCGCCGCGCGCACCTGCTGCATCGGCTGGAGCTGCAGGTCCTTGTAGCTCCAGAGATCGACACGCGTCGGCGCCTTGGCTTTCGGATCCGCCGGCGGCGGTGGCGGCGGCGCGGTGCCGAGGAACAGGCGCAGGCCATCCTTCGAGAAGTCCGGCGCGAAGTCGTCGCTCACGACCTGGCCGGCGAGAATCCCTTTCGTCGCGCCGGACACGAGCTCCGTGGCGGCCGCGTCGCCGGCCTTCCAGTAATAGAGTCGGTACGGCGACACTTTCTTGTCGTACTCCGCCTGATCGCTCAGGAACGCCAGCTGCTTGCCGGCGTCGTCGAACGCCAGGCTCTTGTAGTTGCCTTTGCCTTTCTGCAGATTGACGGTCGAGCCATCGGCCATCTTTCGCGCGAAGGCGCCGTCATTGGCGGCGGTGTTGGACGAGACCGCGTAGGCGAGCCACGAGCCATCCTTGTTCCACACGTAGTCGTTCACGTCGGGGATCGGCGTCTCCTGCCCGGTCGGGAGGTTGCGCAGCACGACTTCGGTTCCCGGCGCTTTCGTCTTCTCGGGTTCCGCCGGCGTTGCGGGGGTGGTCGCGCCGGGCGCCGCCGGCTCGGCCGCGGCCGGAGCCGGAGCCGCGCCGCCGCCACGGCGGCCATTGCCGCGACCCGCGTTGGCGGGCGCCGGCGCCGCCTTCTTGTAGGCCAGCCACGTCGAGTTCTCTTCCGGCACTTTGAAACTCTGCACGCGTTCGATCGTGGTGACCTTGCCGTCGGCGAGCGTCATGATGCCGAGGCCGTTGCGGTCGTTCCCGCCGCCCGCGCCGCCGGCGCGTCCGCCGCGTCCGGCCGCGGGCGCGCCGCCGCCCTCTTCGGCTTCGCCGGCGGTCGCATCCGTCTTCGGCGGCACGATCGTGAAGATCACGAACTTGCCGTCGGCTGTAATCTGCGCGTTCGTGCCGCGCGGCGAGCGGAATTCCTGCCCGCTCTTCACATTCCGCGCCACAAGCTCGCCATCGTCACCCGGAGCCGTCAGCGAATAGACCAACCACTGGCCGTCATTCGACAACTTCGTCCCGGCAATCGAGCGCCAGTAGTCGACCACGTCGTACGAGAGCGGCCGCTTGGGCGCATTCTGCGCCTGGAGCGAAAGCTGCGCGGAGCTGAAGACGAGGAGCGCGGCGCCAACGAGCGTGAACGCGCGCCAATGCGAGCGGAGAAACTTCACCATGCCATTTCCTCCAAAGTCGAAAAAGCGGCTTATCATCGCACGAATGCTCAGGTGTGCGGGTGAGCGGGTGCGCGGGTGCGCGGGTGCTCTGGTGCTCGGGTGCGCGGCCGTCGGATTGTCGGCATTGCTGGCAGCGCAGGCGGCGCGGCCGCGGGCCGCGGACCTCGGACTCTCGCCCGGGAATCTGCAGCCGGGCGCGTTGAACGCCATCACTGATGTGCCGGGCGTGCTCGTTGGGCAGACGACGATCCGCGAGGGCGACAGCGTGCGGACGGGCGTCACCGCGATCCTGCCGCACGGCGGCAACCTCTTTCAGGAGAAAGTCCCGGGCGCCGTTTTCGTCGGCAACGCGTTCGGCAAACTCGCCGGGTCGACCCAGGTCGAGGAACTCGGCACGATCGAGACGCCGGTCGTGCTCACCAACACGCTCGCGGTCGGCACCGCGGTGGACGCCGTCGTCCGCTGGACGCTCGCGCGGCCGGGCAACGAGAACGCGCGGTCGGTCAACGCGCTCGTCGGTGAAACCAACGACGGCATGCTCAACGACATCCGCGGCCTGCACGTCACGCGCGATCACGTCGCCGCCGCGATCAACTCCGCCAAGGCGGGCGCGGTCGAGGAAGGCAGCGTCGGCGCCGGCACCGGCACGATCGCGTTCGGCTGGAAAGGCGGCATCGGCACGGCGTCGCGCAAGACCGGCGCCTACACGATGGGCGTGCTGGTGCAAACCAATTACGGCGGCAAGTTGACGATGGGCGGCGTGCCGGTGTGGAAGGAACTCACGCCGGGCCGGTTCGAACCGACGGCCGACGGCTCCTGCATGATCGTCGTGGCGACCGACGCGCCGCTCGATGCGCGCGACTTGAAACGGCTGGCCGCGCGCGCGGTGTTTGCGCTCGCGCGAACGGGCTCGACCTACTCGAACGGCAGCGGCGACTTTGCGATCGCGTTTTCGACATTTGCCGGCAACCGGGTCACGGGCGCCTCGGGTCCGCAGGCGCGCACGGCGCTGCCGACCGACGGCGTGTCGGGCCTGTTCGAGGCGGCGCTCGACGCGACTGAGGAAGCCGTCTACAATTCGCTCCTCAAGGCGACCGACAACGGCGGCAATGCGCGCCCGTTTCCGGCGCTCCCGATCGATCGTTTGAAAGACGTCCTCAAGAAATACGGCCGGTAGACGTGAAGATTCTTCTCGTCAATCCGCCACTCGCGGATCCCGCTGGGCCGTACCCGGCCATCTGCTATCTCGCGGGCTTCCTCGAGACGATCGGCTATCGCGCGGCGCTCGCAGACGCCAGCCTCGAACTGTTGCTCCGGATCTTCACAC
>SCUN01000094.1 GCA_004297655.1 Acidobacteriota bacterium
GCCGTGCGCGGCCTGGGTGTCCGCGCTCATCGGCATCAACCCGGCCGACTCGAACACCACGTTCGCGGCGTTGCGCTGCTGCTGCACTTTCGTGCGGATCTCGCCCTGGCACGAGCGGACGATGTCGTTCGCGAATTCGCCTTCGCTCGGCGCCGTGCGATTGCGACGGCCGTCGTCATAGACGTACGTCGGTGCGGATCCGGTGCTGCAGCGATACGTCAGGCGACGGCCGCCGTCGCTGATGTCGGTCGCGGCGCCCGTGATCGCCGAGCCGTCAACCGTCGCCGCGTCGAAGCGCAGCAGCACGAAGCCGGTGAGGTCGTTGCGGATCTCCTCCACCACGCGTTCCTGGCAATTCACCGCGGCGGTGACGTCAGCGGTGGTGGCGGCCGCCGGGGTGGACGTCGACGCCGTGGTCATCGCGGCCAGCTTGTTCTTGAATTCCTGCGAGCCCATGATGCCGAGGAGCACGTCCGAGTAGCGCCGCTGCTGCACCTGCGTCTGCCAGCCGGCCGCGCCGGCGTCGGGATCGCGCTGGAGCAGACCCTGGTAGATCTGGGTCAGGATGCGCTCGGGTGTCCACCCGAAGACATGGGTGCGAAATTCCTGCCCGTTCACAATGGCGTCGATTCGCTGCCGCGTCCGGCCGCGCTGGACGTCGTCGGCCGTGTCTTTGAGGCCGGCGGGATCGGCGTCGCGGCCGAGCAGGGCCCGATAGATCAGGTGCGCGGTGACTTGCGGCTGCGTCTGCGCGCTGCCGTCGGGGTTGCGGGGAATGGCCTGGGCCGCCAGCGATGCGGTCGCGGCGACGAGGGAGAACGCGAGGGCGAGGTTTTTGAGCGTCATATCTCATCCTACGCCTGCAAAAACCAAACCACGTGTGCCGGACAGCACGGTCCAATTGTGTCTGTTACACTCGATGCCGGTGTGCTGGACCGCGGTCCGGACCCTGTGCAAGCGCAGACGACGAACCGCGTCAGGGCCGGAAGGCAGCAGCGCTAACTCGATCCTGCGCTGTGCCGCAGGCCCTCCGGATCGCGGTCGGGCGCATCGCCAACTCTTATGACATACGTTGCGCTGGCGCGAAAGTGGCGTCCTCAGAAGTTCGAAGACGTCATCGGCCAGAAAGGCGCCGTCGACACGCTGAAAAACGCGATCGACGCCGGCCGCCTGGCGCAGTCGTTCATCTTTGCCGGCCCGCGCGGCGTCGGCAAGACGACGACCGCCCGGATCCTGGCGCGCGCGCTCAACTGCGTGAAGGGGCCGACCTCCGAGCCGTGCGGCGTGTGCGATGCGTGCCGCGAGATCGCCGAAGGCCGCGACGTCGACGTCCTCGAAATCGACGGCGCGACCTACACCGGCGTCGACGCCGTCCGCGAGGTCATCGTCGAGCCGCTCGGCATCGCGCCGATGCGCGACCGCTACAAGATCTTCATCATCGACGAAGTGCACCGCCTGTCGAAGAACGCGTTCGACGCGCTGCTGAAGTCGATCGAAGAGCCGCCGCCGCACGCCAAGTTCATGATGGCGACCACGGCGCTCGACCAGGTGCCGGTCACGATCCAGTCGCGGTCGCAGGTGTTCGAGCTGAAAGCGCTGCCGTTCGCGCAGATCAAGCAGCAGCTCAAGGACATCACCGGCAAAGAGAAGGTCCAGATCGAGGACGGCGCCTTGGCGCTCGTCGCGCGCTCGGCGGAAGGCTCGATGCGCGACGCGTTGAGCGCGCTCGACCAGGTGCTGGCGTTCACCGCGAACAAGGTCACGACGAAGGACGTCAGCACGGTGCTGGGTCTCATCGGCCGCGACCTGCAGTTCGAGATCGCCGACACCGTCGCGCGCGAGGATGCCGGCGCGGTGTTTGGCCTCGGCCAGCGCGTCGTGGACGAGGGCTTCGATCTCCGGATCGTGTGCCGCGAGCTTGCCCGCCTGATGCGCGACCTGATGGTGCTCAAGATCGATCCGGCGCGCGTGGACGACCCGGAGATCGCCGCGGAGAACGAGAAAGAGCCACTCCTCGCGCTGGCGAAGCACTTCTCGCGCGAAGACCTCATGCGCGCATTCGATCTGCTCTCGCGCACCGAGTTCGACATTCGCAACTCGTCACACCCGCGGCATCACTTCGAGATGGCGCTCATGAAGTGGATTCACTTGCGACAGCTGAAGCCGCTGAGCGAACTGCTCGCCGCCCCTGTAGGCCGGAGCTTTAGCTCCGGCTCGGGCTCCGGCCCGTCTGACGCCGGGGCTAAAGCCCCGGCCTACACGAGACCCGCCGCGCCGCCGCCGACCGCTGATGTAGGCCGGAGCTTTAGCTCCGGCCCCGCGAAACCCGCCGGCGACCTGAAGGCCGCGCTGATGTCGAACGTCCGCGAGTCCAACAAGGTGTTCTTCTCGATGGTCATTGCCCAGGCGCAGAGCGTCGAGCACGAGGGAGACTCGCTCGTCTTTGCCTTCGCGCCCGTGCACAAGAGCCTGCGCACGCAGTTCGAGGGCAAGAAGGGCTGGCTCGAGCAGATCGCCGCGCAGATCGCCGGCCGCCCGATCAAAGTGATCGCGAAGGACGGCGACCCGGCCGTCGCCGCCGCGAAGACCGCCGAAACCGTTCAGGCCGCCGCCAAGCAGGCCGATCTCAAAGCCAAAGCGAAATCCGAGCCGGGCGTGCAGAATATTCTCGACGTCTTCGGCGGCGACATCGAATCAGTCGAGGAACTCTGAAACTCTTGAACGTTTGAACACTTACTCTGGGACTCTGGGACACAGGAACCCTGCACTTATGGATATCAAGAGCATGATGAAACAAGCCCAGCAGATGCAGGATCGCCTGCAGAAGCAGATGGGCGAGATGCGCGTCGAAGGCGCCGCCGGCGGCGGCATGGTGACCGTCGTCATCAACGGCCACAAGCAGATGCAGTCCATCAAGATCGATCCGGAGGCCGTCTCGAAAGACGATGTCGAGATGCTGCAGGATCTCGTGGTGGCGGCGATCAACGACGCGCAGCGCAAAGCCGACGAAGCGCTGTCGCAGCAGATGTCCGCGCTGACGGGCGGCATGAAGATCCCCGGTTTGGGGTAGATGTCGAAAACAGACCCGCTCGCTGATCTCATCGCCGCGCTGCAGCGGCTGCCAGGCATTGGCGCGAAGAGCGCGCAGCGCCTCGCGTACCACATCCTCAAGACGCCGCGCGCCGACGTCGACGCGATGTGCGACGCGATGCGCTCGGTGAAAGAGAACATCACGTACTGCTCGATCTGCAGCAACATCACGTCGTTCGACCCGTGCATGTACTGCATTTCGCCCGAGCGCGACGCGCGCACGATCTGCGTCGTTGAGCAGCCGGAGAACGTCGCGGCGATCGAGCGGACCCGGGGATTCAAAGGGCACTACCACGTGCTGATGGGCGCGATCTCGCCGCTGCAAGGCGTCGGGCCGGACGATCTGCGCATCAAACCGTTGCTGCAGCGCGTCGGCCGCACGGATATCGGCGAGCACGAGCGCGTGACGGAAGTGATTCTCGCGACCAATCCCACGGTCGAAGGCGAGGCGACGGCGCTCTATCTGGCGCGGCTGCTCAAGCCGCTCGGCGCGCGCGTGACTCGCATCGCCATGGGCGTGCCGGTCGGCGGCGATCTCGATTACACGGATGAATTTACCGTGTCGAAAGCCATGGAAGGCCGCCGGGAAGTCTAGCGGCTGGAAATCGAACGCACGCCCGGTGTAGAGTCGGGGTCTCCCCAAGTTTGTTATGGCGCCCTGGCTCACCTGGGCAGACCTGTCGCTGCGGCGAAAGGGTCTGTTTGTCGTCGCCATTCCGGTGATCGCGATATCCCTCTGGTTTGTCGTCCTCATCCTGGCCGCGCGCCAGGGGCGCGAGGCGCAGCAGTCGCGCGCGCACAGCCTCCAGGTCACCAGCGAGCTCGAGCAGGCGCTGCGCCACATGGTCGACGCGCAGTCGGCGATCAGCGCCTTTCTGGTGGGCCGGAACACCGACTGGCTGGCGCCGTATCGCGAGGCGCACGCCGCGCTGCCCGCGCGGATCACGCGCCTGAAGGGATTGGTCGCCGACGACTCGGTCCAACTCGACGGCGTCAGCCGGCTGGCCCGCGATTGGGCTGAATGGGAATCCGCCGCGGCCCGCCTGATTGAAACGCCCGCCGCCGTGGGCCCCGCGATGACCGGGCCGCTGTCGGCGTTGCTGGACAAGATGCAGCGGCTGCGCGGCACGATCGACGCGATGCAGCGGCGCGAACAGGACCTGCTCGCCGAGCGGAATCGCGCGCTCATTGCCGCGACGCGTCGTTTCGCCTGGTTTGCCCTCGGCAGCCTGGTGATCGGCCTGCTGGGCGCGTTCGCCGGCAGCTGGGTGTATTCGAAAGGCGTCGTGAGGCGCATCGAAACCGTGCGCCGGAACGCCGACCGGTTGCTCACGAGCGAGCCCTTCGAACCCGTCCCCGGCCGTGACGAAGTCGGCCGGCTGGCCACCCAGTTTGAGCAGGCGGCGGCGATGCTGCGCGAGCGCACGGCGGAACTCGAGGCGTTCACGTACTCGGTGTCGCATGACCTTCGGGCGCCGCTGCGTCACGTCGCGGGATTCGGCGAGCTGCTCCGGCAGCGCGCGGGCGATCAACTCGACTCGGAATCCCGGCGCTACATCGCGACGATCGCCGCGTCGGCCGAACGCATGGGAAAGCTGATCGACGATCTGCTGGCCCTCTCGCGCGTCGGCCGAGCGGAGATCCAGCGCGTCCGCGTGTCGCTGCCCAAGGTGCTCGAGCCGGTGATCGACGAACAACGCGCCGCCGCGTCAGGCCGCGACCTGCAGTTCCGCATCGGCGATCTGCCGGACGTCATGGGCGATCCGTCATTGATCAGGCTCGCGCTCACAAACCTCGTCGCCAACGCCATCAAGTACACGCGTCCCCGAGCGGTGGCGACGATTGAGATCGGCGCGCGCACCCTCCCGGGTGACCAGGTCGAAGTGTCCGTCACCGACAACGGCGTCGGCTTCGACATGAGCTACGTCGACCGGCTGTTCGGCGTCTTCCAGCGGCTGCACCGCGTCGATGAATTCGAGGGCACTGGCATCGGGCTTGCAATCGTCAAGCGGGTGGCCATGCGGCACGGCGGCAGCGTGCGTGCCTCCGGCGATCTCGGCCGCGGCGCCACATTCTCTGTGTCATTCCCAAGCGCGGAGGTGCGCGGCTGATGATGACGCTAATCAGACGCATCGTGATCGTCGAAGACGATCCGCACGATCTCGAGCTGACCATCGCGGCGCTCGCGCAGAACCGGCTCGCCAACGAAGTCGTCGCGCTGCGCGACGGCGTCGAGGCGCTGGACTACTTGTATCAGCGCGGCAATCACGCGCTGCGGCACGGCGGGGATCCCGCGATCGTGCTGCTCGATCTGAAGCTGCCGAAGATCGACGGCCTCGGCGTGCTTCGGGCCCTGAAGGGCGACGAGCGAATGAAGCACATCCCGATCGTCATGCTCACCTCGTCGCGCGAAGAGCGTGACCTCATCGAGAGCTACCGGCTCGGCGTGAACGCCTACGTCGTCAAACCCGTCGACTTCGCGTCGTTCATCGACGCGGTGAAACAGATCGGCTCGTTCTGGGCCGTGATCAATCAGGTGCCGCCCGGGCCGGCGGCGCCAGGGACGTATGACTGACACGCGGCCCCGATTCGTGCTGCTGGAGGACTCTCCGCTGGACGCGGAGCTCGTGTCGGCCGAGCTCCGGCGCGGCGGCCTGCAGTGCGACATCGTCGTGGCCGACGGCGAGGCCTCGTTTCGCGAGGCGCTCCAGGGCCGGATCGATCTGATTTTATCCGACCACAATCTCACCGCGTTCGACAGCCGGCGTGCGCTGGCGATGGCGCGCGAGCGCCATCCCGACGTGCCGTTCATCGTCGTGTCCGGCACGATGGGCGAAGACGCCGCGATTGACGCCATTCGGGGAGGCGCGACCGACTATGTGCTCA
>SCUN01000095.1 GCA_004297655.1 Acidobacteriota bacterium
GCTGTACGGCAGCGGCACGTGCTGCGCGTGAAACACCCAGCCGAACTTTCGAACCATCAGAAAGGCCGCGCTGCCGGGATGCGCGGCGATCCACGACCACGTCAGATTCATGAAGTAGTCCGACGCTTCCGCGTCGGTGACCTGCCGCCCGAGCGCGTTGCCGGCGACGACACGGACATCGTTCGCCTGGCCTTTGATCGTCGGCGTGATCCCCGGAATGAACCGGTAGAAGCCCGTCGCGCCTTCACCGTTCCCCAGGTAGAAATTCAGTCCGCCGTGCGACGACAGCAGCGAGAACTCGTGGGCGACGACGAGGTTGCGGACGGCGGCGGGGGCGATGCCGATGAACAGTCCCGCGGCGAGCACGGCGGCGAAGCGCCATCGGCGCAGGACCGTGAGCGTGAGGACGAGTCCCGCGACCGCGATCGCGACATTCGGGCGATTCAGCGTCTGCAGGCCGAAGCTGATGCCGGCGGCGGCCGTCCAGGGTCCGGCGTCGCTCGTCCAACGGGCCCCTTCGCTTGCGCGAAGGGCATAGGTCAGGCAGAGCAGGGCGGCCGACGTGAGGAACAGATCGACGCCGGTCTGCAGGATCAGCGCGTCGTAGAAGGCGAAAAGGCCCGTGCATCCGGCGAGGAGGACCGTCAGCCACGCGGCGCGGTCGGTGAACCACTCGCGCGCGGTCTGGTACATGAACCAGATCGCGGCTGTACCCAGGAACGCTTGCACTAATCGGACGGCAGTGAATGAACCCGTGAACTTCAGCGCCAGCGCCAGGAAGTAGATATAGAAAGGAGAGAGGTAGTAGAGGCCGGGGCCGAGTCCCCAGTCGCCGGCGATCACACGTTGTGCGAGCTCGACGTAGGCGGTGGTGTCGAGACCGGACCATGGATCGACGCTCGGAGCGAGGCGGATTTGCCAGACGACTACAATTTTTTGGACGAGGGTGAATCCAAAAAGCAGGACAATTAACAGTTTCGTAAATGTACGTTGACCCCCCTGAGGGTGGGGGCTACTATGCGCCATCCCTGCCCGAATCACGGTCCTATCGTGGTTCGGCAGTCATTGGCAGTCAAGGCTAGGAGGAGTACGTCTATGGTGCGAGGTGTGCGAAGAATCCTGTTTGCAGCAGCGATTCTTTTGATTGCGGCCGCGAATGCGAACGCCCAGGGTATGGGCAGCATTTTCGGCAAGGTTACTGACTCGACCGGCGGTGTGATGCCAGGCGTGACGGTGACGGTTTCAGGTACCGCGTTGCAGCAGCCGTTGACGGCTGTGACCGGTGCGACGGGAACGTATCAGTTCCCGACGGTGCCGATCGGCACGTACAGCGTGTCGTTCGAGCTCGACGGCTTCAAGAAGGCCGTGCGTAACGGCATCATCATCACCACAGGGTTCTCGGCTCCCGTCGATCAGAAGATGGAAGTCGGTAACAAGACGGAAGAAGTGACCGTCTCGGCGGCCCCGCCGGTGGTGGACACGAAGAAGACCAACACCGGCTCGACGTTCACGAAGGACATCCTCGAGAACATCCCGTCGGCGCGCGATCCGTGGCAGATCATCAACATGACGCCGGGCGTGCAGGCCGGTCTCAACGTCGGTGGCTCATCCTCGGGTCAGCAGGTCGGTTTGACCTCGCGCGGCACGGGCGCGAACGTGCAGTGGAACCTCGAAGGCGGGTCGATCACGGACCTGTCGTCGAACTCCTCGCCGTCCTACTTCAACTTCGACTCGTTCGAGCAGATCCAGGTTGTGAACGGCGGCGGCGACGTCTCCGTGCAGAGCTCGGGTCTCTCGATCAACCTCGTCACCAAGTCCGGCTCGAACGTGTTCAAGGGCTCGGCGGTCACGACGTTTGAAAACGACGCGATGCAGGGCACGAACGTCACGCGCGAGCTGTTCAACGCGGGCGGCAACGGCTTCATCTCGGGCGCGCCGCTCAAGAAGATCTGGGTGGTCTCGGGTGAATACGGCGGGCCGATCAAGAAGAACCGCCTCTGGTTCTGGGCCGCGGGCGATCGTCAGGACATCAACGCCGGCGTCATCAACTTCTTCGACGCATCGGCGGGTGATTTCTGCACCACGCTCATCGCGGCGCAGAAAGCCGGCACGCTGGGCGGCACGGTGACCTACGACAAGCTCAACGACGTCGTGAAGTGTCTGAAGACCGACACGACGATCATCAAGGACCTGCAGTGGAAGTTCAACTACCAGTTGAACTCGTCCAACAAGTTCCAGTACCTGTTCCAGTCGGACAACAAGTACCGCAACGCGCGCGGCGCCTCGGCGACGACGGCCGCGGAAGCGACGTTCCAGCAGACGTCCGACATGCCCAAGGGCGTCGGCTACTGGGGTCTGCCGCTGCCGACGCACTCCGTGACGCACACGTTCATTGCGACCGACAAGCTGGTCTTCAACAACATGTTCACGTACGTCCACGGCGGCTTCTACCTGGACTACCAGGACGTCCCGCCGCAGGGTAACTGTGCGCAGAACGCGTATGTGACCAACGCGACGAGCAACTCGGCCTACACCCGCGATGCCTCGTGCCTCTGGAACATCCAGGCGCGCACGAACCGCACCACGGGCGTGACGGACCGGGCGCCGACGTCGAACTATCAGACGCAGCGGCCGTCGTGGGAAGCCAAGACGGATGGCACGTACTTCCTGACCAACACGCTCGGCGGCGACCACTCGCTGAAGTTCGGCCTCGGCTGGCGCCGGAACCCGATCGTCTCCTGGTCGCACTACTCCGGCGGCGCGCGCGCCCACATGCAGTGCGTCGGCAACAGCTCGGCCAACTGCGGCGGCGGCGTGATCGCTTCGGCCGGCGCGGCGGCGGGTTACGTGCCGTTCCGCGCGGTCCTGTGGCGCGATCAGCTCCGCAACTCGGATTGGTGGTCGTACAACGGCTACATCCAGGACGCGTTCAGCCGCGGCAAGATCCGCATCAACGGCGGCCTCCGCTACGACTGGCAGCAGTCGAAGCACCGCGGGGGCTGCGTGCCGCCGAACGTGCTCCGGCCGGACATCCTCCCGTCGCAGTGCGAAGACGCGACCCAGACCGACTCGATCACGGGCAAGAAGATCCAGGCGTTCGGCAACTTCGCGCCGCGCGTCTCGATGACCTA
>SCUN01000096.1 GCA_004297655.1 Acidobacteriota bacterium
GACCGACGATGCGCGCGAGCGCCACACCGTTGAACATCGCCTTGAGCACGACCTGGTTGAAATTCCGTTCAGGGAAGAAGGCGGCGGGATACGGGTTCTCGCACGCGATCGATTCGAACAGCGGCAGGATGTTCGTGCGGCAGGCATCGATCACGTGCGGCAGATACTGCTCGGGCCGCGGGAGCAATGACACCGCGCGGCACCAGCTGGTTTGCTCGCCGGCGTCGCCCTGCTCGAAGCAGGCGAGCGCCATCACCGTGAAGGCCGTCGGCGGCGTGGTCGCCGCCAAATCGCGCAACTGAATGAAACGCGCGACGTCGACGCGCGTCCAGGCTGTCGTCGGGATCGATGACGGAAACCCGGCGCCGCGAATTGCGGCGATGTCGTCCGGTGTGAGCGCCGCTCCACCGGGAAAGAGACGTGCGGCGCCGGTGTAGCGGGAGAGAATCGTGTTCAAACTCGTCGATGTCGGCATGGGGAGCGACGCTTCAGTGTAATTGACACCACCGGAGCCGCAAAGAGAAGATCGTTAGCTCATGAGTGCAAATGCCGGTCTGTTGATGCAGGTGGCCCTGGCGCATCGTTCCTCGGCGGTCCTGTTTGCCGCCAGCGAGCTCGATGTCTTTTCAAAACTGTCAGCCGGGTCGATGACCGCGGCTGACGTCGCGAAGGCCTGTAATGCCAAGCCCGACCCGACGCGGTTCGTGCTGGACGCGTGCGTGACGATCGGCATGATCGAACGCGATGGCGACAAGTACAAGAATTCGCCCACCGCGGAGTTCTTCCTCGTTCGCGGCAAGGGGCCGTACATCGGCGACGGCCTCAAGTATGCGGAGGATCTCTACCCGGCATGGGGACGTGTCGCCGAGCTGATGCGCACCGGCAAGCCCGTGATGCCCCCGGAGACGATCCTCGGCGACGATCCGGAGAAGACGCGCGCCTTCGTCCTCGCCATGCATGAACGCGCGAAGGGCATCGGCGCGGTCCTGCCGCACGGCGCGGATCTCACCGGCCGCAAACATCTGCTCGACATCGGCGGTGGTCCGGGCACGTACTCGGTCGGGCTCGTTCGTCAGACGCCCGGCCTTCGATCGACCGTGCTCGATCGTCCCGGCGTGCTCGCCGTGACGAAGGAACTCGTCGCCGAGCAGGGGTTCGCGGATCGCGTCGGCCTGCGGCCGGCCGATTATCTGAAGGATGACTTCGGCACCGGGTACGACGTCGCGTTGCTCTCGGGCATGATGCACCGCGAGACGCCCGAGTCGTGCCAGCTCCTGCTCCGCAAGGCGTTCGCGGCGCTCGACCCCGGCGGCCTCGTGATGGTCAGCGACGTGTTCTTCGATGACGACTCGAAACAGTCGCCCCCGTTCGCGACGTTCTTCGCGCTGAACATGATGTTGACCGCGGAGCACGGGACCTGCCACGCGCGGACCGAGATGGCCGCGTGGATGACACGCGCGGGCTTCGTCAACGTCGAGATCAAGCCGTTGCCGCCGCCTAATCCGCACACGCTGCTCTTCGGCACAAAGCCGGCATAGGTATGACGTCGACGGCCGCTTCCCCCCGTCCGCCCGCCTGGTTGATCTGGTCCACCGCCGCGCTCACGCTGGCGTGCCTCGGTATGGCCGTGACCGAGACGTCCCAGTGGGGCCACTACCTTATTGATAAGGGCGAGGCCATCAGCCTGTTCGGCCTCGCGTTCATTCTGGCCGGCGGCTTCGTCCTCTATCGCCAGGGACGACTCCGCGTCTCGCTGCCATTTGCGTTGCCGTGGCTCCTCTATCCAGTCATCACGCAGGGCGATCAGATCATCGACAACCTTTCGATCACGTCAATGCAGGTGATCTGCCAGGTGCTCCTGACGTTGATCTTCTGGGTGCCGATCGCCGTGCTGGTGCTCGCCGCGAAGTTCGGGCTGCAGCCGAAGGCCGGGCAGCCCGCGCGAACCCGCGCGTGGACGGCGCTCGTTCCCGGACTCCGCTGGATCGAGCAGGGCCGCGTTCGCGAAGGCAGCGCCGTGATGACACTCGCGTTGCTCACACTCGAGATTTGGGTCGCGTATCGCCTGCTTGGCGCCTACATGGTCGCCACCCTCATCGCGCTCATCCTGCTCGTCCTCTGGCGGCTCGTTCACGGCCGCGACAGTGCGGCGCCGAGCGCGTTTGTGCGCAGCGAGGCCTCGGCGCTCGTGATGTTGCTCGTCGGCATCGCCGTGTCGTTCGGCCTGTATATCGGCTACAAGAACCGGCCAGGCGCCTATCAGGGAAGCCCAAGCTACCTGTTCGATCCCTCGCAGCCCGACGCGGGCTACAAGCTCGACGCCATCAAGATCCCGACGGCGCCGGACGCGGCGCCCGCCGGCGCGGCCGCCGACGACGCGTCGCAGCTGCTCGGCGGTTACGCCGACGCGCTGCAGGAGTTGGCGAACGGGTACTACATCCTCGATCGCAACTACACCCATCACTTCCACAACGTGCTGTTTGCGCGGTCGTGGCCGATCTTGCCGAACTTCCGCGCCGTCGCGCTGTCGCGCATTGCCGACGCGCGGCGCCACGCCACGGCGGTTGGCGCGTCGAGCGAGCGAGTACACGCCGAGCTCGCGCAGTCGCCGGGGCTCGTGGCGCTCATCGACGAGATGGAGGCGTTTCTGAAGTTCAATTTCGAGCGCGCGGCGCTGCTCGAGACCCTCAGCGCGAAATTCATCGAGACCAACGACGGCCTGCAGCACGCGGCTCACATCTACGAAGGCGAGGGCAAGCTCGTCGGTATGCAGCTCGGCGACATCCTGAAGAAGCACGCTGCCGTGCTCGACGCGCCGAACCAGAGCGCGGTCGTCGCGCGCTTCAAGTCCGTCACCGCCGCAATCTACGACGCGTACAAAGATCGGGTCGTCGGCTTCTGAGGCCCCTGCGATGCGGCTGAGCCTCCATCACCGCATTGTGTTGCCCTTCGCGATCGTCGCCGTGATCGCGACCGCCGCCGTGGCGTGGGTCGCGTACGACGTCACGTCGACGACCGTCACATCGCACATCCGCACCGACCTCGCCAACACGACGAGCGTCGCCAGCCGCAGGGGGATGGCGCTGAACCCGGCGATTCTCGTCGCCATCAAGCAGGCGACCGGAGCCGACCTGGTCGCGTTCGATGCCCAGGGGGTCGTGTCGACAACCCTGGATCAGGCCGGTCAGACGGATCTCATCGCGCGCGTGACGCGCGCGGCTGCCGGTCGCGTCATCTCGACTGAGACGCCGTTGATCCTCGATCTCGATGGCGAGCCATCGGTCCTGGTGGCCTATCGCGGCGTCGACGAACAGCCGGACACCATCGTCGCCGTCCTGAAATACACGACCGACGTCGAGCGCGCCAACGCCACGCTGCGCAATACGATCGTGGGCGCGGCGATCGTCAGCCTGATCATCATGATCGTCGCCGGGCAGCTCGTCGCGCGTCAGGTCACCGCCCCGATCGTGCGGCTCGCGGCATTTGCCGAGCGGGTCTCCGCTTCGCAGTTACGCGATCGCGCCATCACCGGCGACGACGAAGTCGGCCGACTGGGCGCGGCCTTCAACGGGATGCTCGAGCGCCTCGAGATGGCGCAGGCGGCAGCGGTGAAAGCCGAGAAGCTCGGCATCGCCGGGCTCATGGCCGCGCGCGTCGCGCACGATGTGCGCAACCCGCTGTCGTCGATCAAAATGCAGACCCAGCTGCTCAACGCCAGCCTCGCGCCGGGCTCGGAGGCGCGGGAGATGACCGAGGCCATGCTGCACGACATCAGCCAGGTCGAGCTCGTTGTCGGCGGCTTGCTCGAAGTGGCCCGGCCGCGCGCGCTCCAGCGATCG
>SCUN01000097.1 GCA_004297655.1 Acidobacteriota bacterium
GCGGCTGATCCCGGCGCTGGGCGCCGATGGCGCGGCTGAGCTCGCGCATGCGCTTTTTGCCGACACCTGGAATCTGGCCACGCGGCTGCCGGGCACGACGGCCGTCCTGGCCACGACCGACCCGGCCGCGCCGAGCTGGCGCGAGCTCAACGCCGACATCTGGCCACAGGGCGCGGGCACGCTCGGCGACCGCATGGAGCGTGTAGTGCGCCGCGCGTTGAGGACACATCCGTACGCGATCGTCATCGGCACTGATCTGCCGGGGCTGCCCGCGGCTCGCTTGCGCGCCGCCCAGCGCGCGTTGGCAAATGCCGACGCCGTCATCGGCCCGGCTGACGACGGGGGGTTCTACCTGATCGGATTCCGGACCTGTCCGCGCGGTCTGCTGCGCGGACTGTCGTGGAGCACGCCGGATGTGTTCCGCCACACGCGCGCCCGCCTGCGCGCGCGCGGCCTGCGCACACGAACGATCGGCGCCTGGTTCGATGTCGATGAGCCAGCGGATCTCGTCGCGCTCCGGCGGCGGCTGCGCCGGCCGGCGATCCAGGCCCCGGCCGTGCGCGCGTGGCTGGCTCGCCGGATGGAGCCCCGATGAACCGGCAGCGCCTGACGGTCGTCATGCCCGTGCTGAACGAAGCGGCCCGCATTGAGACGCAGCTCGCTCGTCTCCGCGCCATTGACGGAATCGACGAGGTCATCGTCGTCGACGGCGGCAGCACCGATGGCACGCGGGACGCGGTGAAGGTCGATCGCTGGTGCCAGATCGTCCGCGCGCGACGCGGGCGCGGATCGCAGATGAATGCCGGCGCAATGTTTGCGTCCGGCGACGTGCTTCTGTTCCTCCACGCGGACGTCACGTTGCCCTCGAACGCGGCGGCGCTCATTCACAGGGCGCTCGAAGACCCGAGCGTGGTCGCCGGCGCGTTCCGGACGCGCACCATCGCCGAGGGCTCGACGCGCTGGGTCCGACACTGGTTGTGGATGGCCGACATCCGCTCACGAGTCGCGCGGCTCCCCTACGGCGATCAGGCGCTCTTCGTGCGGCGACACGCGTTTGCGAGGGCCGGCGGATTCCCCGCGCAAACGCTATTCGAAGATTTCGAGATATCCCGGCGGCTTCGTCACATCGGGCGCATCGCCACGCTGCCGGCATCCGTCGTCGTCTCCGGCCGACGGTTTCTGGCGCGCCCGTTCTTCTATCTCGTTGCGATGAACACCATGCCCATCCTCTACCGGCTGGGCGTGCCCGTGGAGACACTGAGCCGGATGTACGGGGCAGTTAGATGACGCGCCCCGACGGCTCGGCGAGGTCGCTCCCAGTCCGCCGGTCTGCCCACTCGAAGCTCTGGTATCTGGAGCGTTTCCGACTGATGCACGCGCTCACCGGCGGCCAGCGTCAGGACGTCGAGCGCATGACTCACATGCTGGAACTCAAACGGGGCGGGCGAATCTACTTGCCCGGAGATCCCAGCGATCAGATCTTCCTGCTCAAGACCGGCGTGGTAAAGATCTCCGGCGACAGCACGGATCGAGACACCATCCTGGCGCTGCTCTATCCCGGAGATATCTTCGGTGAATTGGCGATCGTCGACGAGACGCCGCGGGACCACATTGCCGAGGCGATGGCCGATACGGTGCTTTGCGCCCTCAGCCGCGACGCCGTGCTGCGCCTGCTCCGGCAGTCGCCCGAGCTCGGCTACCAGATCACAAAGATGATGGGCCGCCGCATTCACCGGTATCGCACGCGCGTCGAGACGCTGCTCTTCAAGAGCGCGCCCACGCGCGTCGCCCACACGCTGCTGGATCTCGCGGCCGACTACGGAGTGCAGGACGATGCCGGCCTGCTGATCCCGCTGAGGCTGAATCAGACGGACATCGGCAACCTGGTGGGACTCGCGCGCGAGACCGTCAACATCGTTTTGCAGGACCTGCGGACACGCGGTCTGGTCGAGACCGGCCGGACCAGCATCCGATTGCCCGACCCGGAACGGCTGCGCACGGTCACCTGATGCAGCAACTGCGGATTCTGTGATCTCGGTCACAGTCTCGACTTTCGCGGGCGCCCACAATCTGTGTATGGAAAAGGAGCATGAGTCATGAGTTACACCGTCCATACCGTTGACACCGCGCCAACCGCGGCCAGGGACACGCTCGCACAGGTCGCCAAGGCGTACGGCTTTCTGCCCAACCTGATGGCCGTCATGGCCGAGGCGCCGGCGCTGCTCGAGGCCTACCCGGCGATGATCGGCCTCTTCAATCAGACCTCGCTCACGCCGGCTGAGCGGCAGCTCGTGCTGCTGACCACCAGCGTCGAGAACGGCTGCCGGTATTGCGTGGCAGCCCACACCGTGATCGCCGCGATGCAGCAGGTGCCAAACGACGTCGTCCGGGCCATCCGTAACGATCAGCCCATTCTGGACGTCAGGCTCGAGGCCGTGCGCCGTCTCACGTCGCGCATCGTGGCGGCGCGCGGCCACCTGACGCCAGCCGAGACGGCGGCGTTTCTGAGCGCGGGTTACACGCAGGCGCAGATTCTGGAAGTCGTGCTCGGCGTGGGCGTGAAGACGCTCTCCAACTACGCCAACCACGTCGCCGAGACGCCGCTCGACGCAGCCTTCGCGCACGCAGCGTGGACGGCGGCTGCGACAACGCCAGCGTCCCGATGATGCTGGCGCTCACCGCGACGGTCTACGCGGGCTTGCACGTATCTGTGTAGTTGGCTTCGATCTCGATCCCAGTGGCGAGCACGAGGCGATTCACGAAGTTGAAGTACCCCACGGTCAGGATGGCGTCGAGGATCGCGCGGTCGTCGAGGCCGAGTTCACGCAGGGCCGAGACGTCGGCGGCCGAGGCGACGGCGGGCTCCTCGGTCAGCCGAGTCGCCCACTCCAGCAACGCCGTCGGCGCCGGCGCGGGCGGCAGTCCTGCCAGCGCGGCCTCGTGGTGCGCGACGCAATAGGCGCAGCCGTTCGCGCGCGACACGGCGACACCGATCGCTTCGCGCCAGGCTCGCGAGAGCGACGACGGCTGAAACAAGATCGCCTTGTACAGCTCGAGGTGCGCGGCCATGGCCCGCGGGTTGAGCGATTGCACCTGATGAACGTCGGCGACACCGCCCCGCGCGGATGCGATGCGCGCGTAGAGGTCGGCCAGTTCGCCGGTGGCTGACGCGGGGTCGACGATCGAGATGTGCGCCATCGCCTACTCCCTGGGCAGCTGCCGCAAGACGCGCTCAGGCAGGTCGGCCGGCATTGCGGCTGCGGCCTCGTCGGCCGCGGCCCTGGCACGCTGGCGCAGTTGTTCGAGCTGTCGCCGAAATCGGCGGCAGTGCCGGCACATGGCGATGTGCAGCCACACACGCATGCGCCGGCCGAGCGGCGCGGTTTCGACGTCACCGGTCGACACGAGCGTCGAGACTTCGCGACATTTCATCATCAGGAGGTTCTCCAGCCCTTGCCGTCCAGGCACGCACGCATGCGCAGCCGGGCCCGATGCAGCAGGACACCGATGTGAGTGATGGTGAGGTGGAGGATATTACGGACCTCCTCGGCCGACAGCCCCTCGATCTGCCGCAGCACGAAGACGTCCCGCGCGGGCGCGGGCAGGCCGTCCATGCAGCCGCGAATCGCCTCGCCTATCTGGCTCGCCGTCAATGCAGACTCCGCATCGACCGGCTTTCGCAGCCACATGCCGTCGGCCGTGAAGTTCGCCTCCCACGCCTCGTCGATCGGGTCGTGCGTGCGTTCGCGGGTGGCTTCTCGCCGGCGCTCCTGGACTTTGCGCAAGAGGATGCCGTAGAGCCACGTGCTGACCGCCGAGCGACCTTCGAACCGGTCGAGCGACGACATGAACGTGAGGAAGACCTCCTGCACCAGGTCGTCGGCTTCTTCGTTGGAGTGCCCCATGCCGCGCGCGGCGCGGTAGAGCTTGCGGGTGTTCGCTTCGACGACGCGCCGCAGCGCCGCATCGTCGCGGCGCCTCAGCGCGTCGAGCGTGGTGCTGGGGTCCGGCACACGAAGATCATAGACGCTGGTCAGCCGGCGCAGCAGGACAATTGCCCGACGTCCCGCGTAAACGTCTGAGCCGCGAGCTTCAGCCCTTCGACCATCGTGAGGTACGGGAACAGTTGATCCGCCAGATCGTGCACGGTCAAGCCGGCGCGCATGGCCAACGCGGCCGCCTGGATCACCTCACCGGCCTGCGGCGCAACGATCTGCACGCCCAACAACCGGCCGGTGCCGGCGGCCGCTACGACCTTGATGAAGCCGCGCGTGTCGAAGTCGACCAGCGCCCTGGGCACGGCGTCGAGCCGCAGCGTCCGAGCATCCGCCGCGATATTGCGCGCAGTGGCCTCCGCTTCGGTCAGCCCCACCGTGGCGACCTGCGGATCGGTGAAGATAACCGCCGGCATCGTCGTCAAATCGAGCGCCGCATCCCCGCCGGTCATGTTGATTGCGGCACGCGTGCCGCCCGCGGCAGCCACGTACACGAGCTGCGGCTGGCCGGTGCAGTCGCCGGTCGCGAAAATGTCCACCGCGCTCGTGCGCATGTGGTCGTCGACGACGATCCCACCGCCCGCATCGAGCGCGACGCCGACCGTGGCCAGCTGGAGGCCACGTGTGTTCGGGGCTCGGCCCGTGGCCACGAGCAAATGGTCGGCTCGAATCTCACCGCCGCTCGTCACGAGCGCGAATTCGCCAGCTTTGAACGACACGGCGGAGGCCTGTGTCTCTGGCAGCACCGTGATGCCCTCGGCGCGGAAGGCTTCGATGATCGCCTCCCCGATCGCCGGGTCCTCGCGAACCAGCAACGTGCGGCGGGCGAGAATCGTGACGCGGCTGCCGAGGCGTGCGAACGCCTGCGCGAGTTCGACGGCGACCGCCGACGAGCCGATCACCGCGAGCCGCTCCGGGAGGCGATCGCTCGCCAGCGCCTCGGTCGAGGTCCAGTACGGCGTGTCGGCGAGGCCGGGAATCGGCGGCGCCGACGCGCTCGCTCCCGTCGCGACGAGGCAACGGTCGAACGGCACCAGGCGCTCGCCGCCCCCGGCCGACGTCACCGCGAGTGTGTGCCCGCCCGCGAACCGGGCCTCGCCGCGGACTACGGTGATCGTGGCGATCCCGGCGAGGATGTCCGCGTACTTCGTGCAGCGCAGTTCGTCCACGCGACCCTGTTGCTGCGCGAGCAAGTGCGGCCGATTGACCACGGCCGGCGCGGCGGACAGTCCGGCGTCGAATGGGCTCTCGCGGCGCAGGTGCGCGATGTGGGCCGCGCGGATCAGAATCTTCGACGGCACACAGCCTTCATTGACGCAGGTCCCGCCAATGACGCCGCGCTCGATCAGCGTGACGGCCGCGCCACGTTCGGCCGCTTTCAACGCCGCGGCCATCGCTCCGCCGCCGCTGCCGACGATCGCGACTCGCAGTCTTGTTTGATGGGCCATCGCCGCTCTACTTCTTTTCTTTCACCGTCGATGGGTAGCCCGCATCTTTCGTGGCCTTGGTCAACGCCGCCACCGTAGTCTTGGCGTCGTCGAACGTCACGACCGCTTCCTTCTTGTCAAAGTCGACGTTCACCTTGGTGACACCTTGCACTTTGTTGAGGGCCATCTTCACGGTGATCGGGCAAGTCTCGCAGGTCATGCCGGGAACGGCGAGGGTCACAGTCTTGGGCGCAGCCCACGCGGGGCTGGTGAGAAGCACGAGTGCGAGGGCGACCGACAGCAGCGTCTTCATCTGGGATTCCTTTCGCACGTTGGCGAATTCGAGCGTCAATAGAACAGCGGAGCAACGAACGGATAACTGACTGCGATCACAATCAGGATGGCGACCAGCACGAAGAGGGCCTGGTACGCGGTACGCACCTGCGGAACGGCACAGACCTCACCCTGTTGACAAACCACGGCGGGCCGGAAGATCCGGCGGTAAGCGAAGAACAGCGCCACCACGGCCGCCCCGATGAAGTACGGGCGGAACGGTTCGAGAGCCGTGAGGTTGCCGATCCAGGCGCCGCTGAATCCCAGCATCAGGAGGACCAGCGGCCCGAGGCAGCAGGTCGATGCCAGGATCGCGGCGAGGCCGCCGATGTAGAGTGCACCGCGCCCCGCGACCGGAACGGATGCGTCTGATTCGCGGCTCATCGTTGTCATGTCGTATTAAGCTTGGAACCGTACTTAGGTACGGAGTCAACCTGCATGAAAATCCTTCCTCGCCGCTTGACCGTTGGCACCTTCGCCGCTGCTGCGGGCGTCAACGTCGAAACCATCCGCTTCTATCAGCGCAAGGGGCTGTTGCCCAACCCGGGCCGGTCATACGGGACGATCCGTCGCTACGGCGAATCGGACGTGGCGCGCGTCAAGTTTGTGAAATCCGCGCAACGCCTCGGGTTCAGCCTCGAAGAGATCGCGGATCTGCTCGCCCTCGAGGATGGCACGCACTGTAACGAGGCGCGCGAGCTGGCGACGCAGAAGCTCGATAACGTGCGCGGGAAGATCGACGACCTGCGGCGAATCGAGTCCGTGCTATCGCAGCTGGTCAGTCGCTGCCGTGGCGCGCGGGGTGGCGTCACCTGTCCGATCATCGCGGCGTTGCACGCGCACTGATCCGCGTAACGCCAGCGGTGGTGCGGGGACTGTTCGGCAGGACCTCGTGCGCGGATCATCCACCGTCTTCTGCTGCCTCATCGTTGCCCTCGGCTGGCCAATCACCGCGCGTGCCGGCCACGCGCCGGGCGCCGCGCCCGCGCGCGACTGTCGTTACGAATCGGCGCCGGGAGGCGCAACCGGACGAAACAGCGTCCGCTTCCC
>SCUN01000009.1 GCA_004297655.1 Acidobacteriota bacterium
CCGAGCGCGGCGCGGAGCGCGACCGCCGCGGCAAGATTGATCCGATACGGCAGCGCCAGCCCCCTCAGCCGCTCGATCATCGCTGCCGACGCCACCAGCGCGCCGACACGCAGCGCCGCCAACCCATGCGCTTTGGCGAACGTGCGGCCAACGACGACGTTGGGTCGGTTGGCGAGATCAGTGCCGATCAGGGTGCGCCCGCTGAAGTCGGCGTAGGCCTCGTCGACGAAGACGATCGCATTCGGCAGGGCGCCCGCAATTGCGTCGATATCCGCGCGCGCGATGCCGCGCCCCGTCGGGTTGTTGGGGTCGCACAGGAACACGAGTCGCGTGCGATCGGTCGCTCGCTCGAGTACACGAGCCGGATCGAACGCGAAATCGGGACCGGGCATGACCCGAACGACATCTCCGCCGGTCGTTCGCACGACATCCGCGTACATCTCGAACGCCGGTTCGACGACGATGGCTTCGAAGTGCATGCGAGACTCGAGCGACGCGAGCTGGGCGGCGAGCAGGATGCCCTCGTCGAGGCCGTTCGTGAGGAGGAGCGACGAGGCGGGAATCCCAAGGAGTCGTCCGACGTCCGTCGTCCAACGTCCATCGTCCTCATAGGTTGCGAGGTCCATGGGGGTGAGCTCGCGGAGCGCGTGGATCACCGCCGGCGAGCAGCCCGCCGTGTTTTCGTTGTAGTGGAGGCGCAGGGTCATCGCGGCACCCGAAGGGCGATCGACGCTTCGTGGGCAACGAGTCCCTCAGCGCGCGCCAGCGCCATCGCCGCCGGCCCGATGGCGCGAACGCCGGATCGTGTCAGCGTTTGCACGGTGAACACGCGGACAAAATCGGCGGCAGAGAGCCCGCCGCGCCACCGTGCGGCGCCGTTGGTCGGCAACACGTGATTCGAGCCTGTCGCGTAGTCGCCAGACGCTTGGGCGCTCCAGCGGCCGACGAACACCGTGCCCGCGGTCGTCAGCGCGCGCGCGTCGGCGGCGTTGTCGCAGACGGCGTGCTCAGGCGCGATGGCGTTCATGAGGGCGAGCGCTGCCGCGCGAGAGGGCACGACGTTGATCGTGCGGTTGATGCCGGAGCTAAAGCTCCGGCCTACGCCAGAGCTCCGGCCTACGTTAGAGCTCCGGCCTACGCTGAAGCTCCGGTCTACACGCGCGCGGACCGCTTTGGCCAGCGCCGGTCGCGTTGTGACGAAGATCGCGCGGGCCAGAGGATCGTGCTCCGCCTGCGCGAGAAGATCGGCGGCGATCCACTCGGGATCGCCAGTGTTCGAGTAGATGGCTATCTCGCTTGGGCCCGCGTGCATGTCGATGGCGCAGTCGGCGCTGACCAGCGACTTCGCCGCGGTAACCCAGGCGTTGCCAGGTCCGGCGATCTTGTCGACGCGCGGAATCGTCCGTGTGCCGTACGCCATCGCCGCGATGGCCTGCGCGCCGCCAACGCGAAACAATCGATCGACGCCGGCTTCGAGCGCGGCCGCGTACACGACCGCTGACGGCTTCGGGCACACCGCGATCACCTCAGTAACGCCGGCCGCGCGCGCCGTCACCGCCGTCATCAGGAGCGACGAGGGCAGCGGATAGCGGCCGGCCGGCACGTAGCAGCCGACGCGGTTGAATGCGACGACGCGTTGTTCGATGCGAACGCCGCGAACCGGCGAGACGGCGAACGGCCGCGGGCGCTGCCGTTCGGCGACGATCCGGATGTTGCGAGCGGCGAACCGGATCGCCTTGCGAACGTCAGCCGGCGTGCTGTCCCAGCCCCGCTCGAGTTCGCGTGCCGTGACTTCGATCGGCCCGGGCGCATCGCCGAGCCGGCGCCGCCAGTCGCGCAACGCGGCGTCCCCTCGTCGACGGACGTCGTTCACGATGCGCGCGGCGGCTGTGCGACTGGGAACGGCCGCCATCACAGCACGATCTTGTTGAGCGGGTATTCGACGATGCCCTGCGCCGATGCCTGCTTCAGCCTGGGAATGAGATCGCGCACGCTACGCTCCTCGATAATCGTGTTCACCGCCACCCATTCATCGTCGCTAAGCGGCGACACCGTCGGCCGCTGGAGGGCGGGGAGGAGCGCGATGATGTCGGCCAGCCGGTCGCGCGTGACGTTCAGCATCAGGCCGACGCGGCCCTGCGCTTCGATCGCGGCCGCCAGCAGCAGCGCGATGTTGTCCACCTTCGTTCGCAGCCAGGCCGATTCGAGGGCGCGCGGGTTCGCGATGAGCTGCGTGTTCGACGTCATCACGGTATCGATGATCCGGAGACGATTCGCGCGGAGCGACGATCCCGTTTCGGTGACCTCGACGATGGCGTCGGCGAGGACGGGCGGCTTCACTTCCGTGGCGCCCCAGGAGAACTCCACGCGCACATCCACGCCGCGGTCGGCGAAGTAGCGGCCGGCGACCTGAACGAGCTCGGTGGCGATGGTCTTGCCGCGAAGATCCTCGGCGGTCTTGAACGGCGAATCCTCCGGCACCGCCAGCACCCAGCGCACGCGACCAAAACTCTGCTTCGCGTAGATGAGATCCGCGATCGGCGTGACGGCGGCACCGCCTCCGGCTTCGTGTTCCGCGATCCAGTCCTGTCCGGTGAGGCCCGCGTCGAGCACGCCGTCGGCGACGTAGCGCGCCATCTCCTGCGCGCGCACGAGCAAGCACTCGATCTCAACGTCGTCGATCGTCGGCACGTAGGATCGCGAGTTCACGCGGATCTCGAAGCCGGCGCGGCTGAAGAGGTGCAACGTTGCGTCCTGTAGCGAGCCCTTTGGCAATCCGAGCTTGAGCTTCATCGGATCACCCCCGGTCCGTCGAAGCATGTGCGCGCGCCGGTGTGACACACGTCGCCCGCACCCTCGCGGACGACGCGCACCAGCAACGTGTCAAGGTCGCAATCGGGCGCGATCGAGACGACGCGGAGGCGGTTCCCGCTGGTTTCGCCTTTCAACCAGAGACGCTGCCGCGTGCGCGAATAGAAGACGACGTAGCCGCCCTCGCGCGTGCGCGAGAGGGCTTCGTCGTTCATGAACCCGACCATCAGGACGTCTTTCGTCTCGTTGTCCTGAATGACGGCGGGAATCAGGCCGTTCAGTTTCGTGAAATCCATTGCCGCTCCAAAATGAGCAGCCGGACCGGTGGGGCGAAAAGAAAAAAGCCCGCCGGATCCGGCGGGCTCGTGAAATTCGTTCGCTGATTAGCGTTCGTTACACAGAGTTCCACCGGCTCGCCGAATGGCGATGATGATGCCGATGGGAGGTGTGCGTCGCGAACATCGAGAATCCAATCTATCTCACTTCTTCGCAGTACGCAATTTTTTCTGGTCGTCGACCATCTTCGCGACGTCCGCGAGCAACTGCTTCGCGTCGTAGACGATGCCGTCCTTGACGGTGTACTTGATGCCGCCCACGTGCTCGACCTGGGTGGTCTTGTCGTTGAGCTTTACCGCGCCGGTGCCGTAGAGCACCTTGAAGTTCTCGAGCGGGTTTTCATCGACGATGACGAGATCGGCGAGGAGCCCGGGCTTGATGGCGCCGCGATCGATGGGCGCGAGCTTGCGGGCTTCCGTGTCGAGGCCGAGCTTCGCCTCAGCCAGCGTCAGCGCGCCGTTGTAGGTGGCCGCCTGGATGACTTCGAGCGGATGGAAGCCGGCTTCCTGCAGCATTTCAAACTCGTTGATGTAGCCGAAGCCGTAGGTCTGGTAAATGAAGCCGGAGTCGGATCCCGTCGTGACGCGGCCGCCCATCTTCTTGTAGTCGTTCACGAGCTGGAACCAGCGCTGGTAGAAGTTGCGCCACTGCACCTCGTCTTCGGTCGTCCAGTAGTACCAGTAGGCGCCGTGGCTCGCGCGGCTCGGCGCGTAGAAGTCCATGAGGCTCGGCAGCGTGTACTTGTCGTGCCATTCGGCGGCGCGGAAGCGCATGACGTCTCGGCCGGCTGAATAGATCGTGAGCGTCGGATCGAACACCGTGCCGAGCTTCAGATGTTCCGCGAGATACGCCTTCCACTCCGGGCTGCCGGGCGGGTAGATCTTGTCCCAAAGGCGCGCGACCTGGCCGAAGCGCCACTGCTCGTCGTTCGCGTTCATGTCGATCGGCCACGGTTGCACGACGTAGTCCTTGAGCAACGACTCGAAGTGTCCGTAGAAATGCGTGACGGTCTGCAAGCCCAGGCGCGCGGCGGTGATCGCGTTCATCTGCGCGACGCCGCCTTGCTGCAGGTGCGCCGTCGTGCCCATGCCCTGGGCTTTGGCTTCGGACATGAGCGCCTGCATGATCGCCGGGTCTTCGGCGCCGACCTTGAGGCCGTCGAGGCCGTTCTGTTTGCCCCACTGCACCCACGCGCGCGCCTTGGCCGCCGTGTCGACCGAGCCGTTGGGCCAGCCGGAGCCCGGCCGCTGGTAGTTGACGATCCTCGGCGCAACGATCTCGTTCTTCGCGCTGCGCTCGCGCTCGCTGACGGTGACGCGATGCGAGGCCATCGGCACGCCGCGCACGGTCGTGACGCCGTGGGCGAGCCAGAGCTTGTAGGCATATTCGAGCGACGCGTTCTTCGGCTCGCCGCCGCCATGCACGTGCATGTCGATGAAGCCGGGCATCACGTACATGCCGGTCGCGTCGATGACCTTCTCGGCGTTGGTGGGCGCCGGACGCATCGGCAGACCGGGCGTGCCCGCGGAGCGGATCGCCTGGATCCGGTTGCCGGCGATGACGATGTCGACCGGCCCGTAGGGCGGCCCGCCGGTGCCGTCGATGACCATCACGCCGTGGATGACCAGGGACTGATACGGCCCCAGCCCTTCGTTGGCGCGCCGCGCCGGCGCGGGGAGATAACCGTCCACGAGCGCGGGTGCGCCCTGGGCCCCCTGGGCCACCACGGGTGCGTCGGGCGCGGAAATGAGGGTGAGTGCGAATGACGCGAAGAGCAGCCGTCGAATCATGCGGGGATTATGCTCGCTTTTATCCCGTCCTGGACGGTCACGCTCTTGAACGTGTAATTCTGGACGAGCGCCTGCCGCGAACGCACATTCTGGCTTGCGAGGAGCGCGCCGTCCGCCAGCTCGCCGAAGATAGCGCGGACGACGAATTCGGGAAGGGGCAGCAGACTCGGCCGATGGAGCGCGCGGCCGAGCGCCGTCGAGAAGTCACGATTGGTCACCGGCGCCGGCGCCACGACGTTGACCGGGCCGCGCGCCGAATCGGTGGCGATCGCCAGCTTCACGAGCGCGATCCAGTCAGCGAGCTGAATCCAGCTCATCCACTGGCGACCGGATCCCACCGGGCCGCCGGCGAACATCCGGAATGGCGGGATCATCTTCTTGAGCAATCCGCCGTTCGGGCCAAGAACCAGTCCGGTCCGGAGGATAACGACGCGCGTGTGCGGCTCGGCGGCGAGCGCCTCGCGCTCCCACTCCGCGCAAAGTTCCGCGAGGAAATCGTGGCCGGCCGGCGACGACTCGTCGAAGACCGCGTCCAGACTCGAGCCGTAGTAGCCGACGGCGGACCCGCTGACGAGCACGCGGGGTTTGGAGGTGGCGTTCGCGATGGCCGTGACGACCGCGCGCGTGACCGACACGCGACTCTGTCGAAGGACCGCTTTCCGTGCCGTCGTCCAGCGCCGATCGGCGATCCCCGCGCCCGCGAGATTGACGACGGCGCCGGCGCCATCGATTTCGGCCGCGGCGCCGGCGAGCGTCGCGTAGCGAACACCTTTGTAGGCGCCGCCCGAGAACCGGGAGAGCACGACGACGTCGTTGCCGTCAGCGACGAGCGACTCGGCGAGCGCCGATCCCAGAAATCCAGTGCCGCCGGTGACGACGATCTTCACGGAAAAACGATAACACTTCCGAATGTGCGTTCTGGAAAGCCTGTACAGAGCGTGGCCAATCGTGGAGATTGCCTCGCCATTACCGGAAACCCGTTGGCGTATGGCGGGACTCTTTGCACAATTAGGCGCCAATGCCCCCAGCCGTCATCCTATCTGCGCTCGTACTGCTTTCCTCTTCTCCTGAACAGGCTCGTTCGACCGGTGCGGTTCGTCTCGTCGTGCTTGATTCCCAGGGCGCGACCGTGTCCGCGGCGAAAGCCGACGTCGTGTGCGGCTCCGCCGTGCGTCACGCCAGCGGCACCGCGGCTGGCGTGGTGCAGGTCGCGGGACTTCCGGCCGGGGCCTGCAAGATCATCGCGCGCGCGTCGGGTTTTTCTCCGGCCGAGCAGCCGGTCAATGTGAAAGCCGGCGACGTGGTGTCGATGAGCGTGACGCTCAACGTCAGCTCCGTGGCCGAAGACGTCCTGGTCTCGGCGACCCGCGGCGTGGACGAGCAGACGTTCTGGCTTCCCGAGTCCACGTCCATCACCACGCGCGACCAGATGAACGGACGTCCGTACTCGCTGATGCCGCAGGTGCTGCGCGAAGAGGTTGGCATCGAAGTGCAGCAGACGACGAGCGCGCAGACTTCGCCGATCATTCGCGGATTCACCGGACAGAGCAACGCGTACCTGGTGGACGGCGTGCGGTTCAACACCTCGTCATGGCGCAGCGGCCCGAGCCAGTACACGGCGTGGCTCGACGCCGGCATGGTGAACCGGCTCGATGTCGTCCGTGGTCCGGGTTCGGTGCAATTCGGCAGCGACGCGCTCGGCGGCACGATCAACGTCAGGACGTGGCAGCCGTCGCTCACGCGCGGGCGGACCGTCGTTCATGGGTCGATGGACGCCGTGGCCGGCTCGGCCGATCGCAGCGGCGCCGGCAACGGCGAGATTGCCATTCAGGGCTCGCGCGCCGCGATCCGGTTCGGCGCGAATTCACGCACCGTCGGCGACTTGCGCGCGGGCGGCGGCATCGACTCGCACGCCGCGGTCGTCCGATTCCTCGGCCTGCCGGCGACGACCTACGGTCCGGCCCTGCGCGACACCGGTTTCGAAGAGCGCGGCGGCTTCGCGGCCGGCACGGCGCGCCTGGACGCGCGGTCCTCGCTGTCCGGTTTGTACGTGCGCGACAGCCTCACGGGCTCGTCGCGGTACGACCGCATCTACGGCGGCGACGGCGTGTTCCGAAGCGGTTTCGATCCGCAGACGCTCGATTTCGGCTACATCCGGTACCAGCGCAACAACTCCATCGGCCTCGACACGCTGACCGCCACCGTCTCGGTGAACCGCCAAAAGGACGGCCGGTTCGAGCAGACGCGCCCGACGACGGTGTTCGATCACCAGGCCAGCACCACGCTCGTGCGCGGCTATGCCATCGAGGGCGCGCGGCGGGTGGCGAGCCGGCATCTCTTCAGCTTCGGCGGCGAGCTGTTCGACGAGAAGATCACGGCCTCGCGGGCTCAGGACAACCCGGTCACCGGCGCCTCGACGCCGCAGCGGCCGGACATCCCAACCGGAACGACCTATCTGACGCTCGGCGCGTACCTGCAGGACGTCACCGAGATCATCCCGGGCCGGCTGATCGCGCGCGGCGGTGTCCGTCTCGGCCGGTACACGTTTGACTCGGTCGCCGATGCCGCCTTCTTCGTGCCGGCGGAAACCGTCGTCCAGAACGCGTTCACCTACAACGCGGGCCTGGTCGCGTCGGTGACCAAATACCTCAACGCGACGTTTACGACGAGCCGCGGTTTCCGCGCGGCTAACGCCGCCGATCTCGGCGACATCGGTCTCAGCGGCGGCGGCGGATTCGGCATGAACCCATCGCGCGCCAACTCGCTCGGCGGCCTGGTCGGCACGACCGGCGGCACCGACGCCGTCTCGACGGGGGAGACCGTGCCGGCACTTCGGCCGGAGGTGCTCTACTCGCATGAACTCGGTCTGAAGCTGCAGGGCTCGCGCATGAGCGCGGCCGTGTCGGTGTACGACACGGAATACATGGACTCGATCCAGCGCCGCGCCATCGTTTTTCCAACCAGCATCGTGGGTCAGACGATTTCGGGTTTCACGGTCGTGCGACAGGACGCGGCGGGTCTCGCCTACATCGCGCAGGACGCGCGGCCGATCGGCACGCGCGTGAACCTGGACCACGCGCGGATTCAGGGGCTGGACGCGTCCGCCCATGTGAACCTCAACGCGGCGTGGAGCGCCGCGGCCTACTTCTCGACGTCGAACGGCAAGCTGCTGTCGACGGGCGAGAATCTCCGCCGGATGCTCCCGCCGATGGGCGGCGCGCGGCTGCGCTTCTCGCCGAGCGGCCAGTGGTGGGTCGAAGGGACGCTGGCGTTTGCGCGCACCCAGACGCGGATGAACGCGGGCGATCTTACTGATGCGCGCATCGGCGGGAACCGCACGCGCACGTCGATCGCGTCGTTCTTCAACGGCTCGGCGGTCGATCTCGGCCTCGTGAAGAGCGGCGTCCTCGTGTCTACGGGCGAGACGCTGGCGCAGGTGCAGACGCGGCTGCTCGGCACGGCGACGGCGGCGCCGGTGTTCACGACGGGCGCCGGGTGGGTCACCGTCGGCCTTCGCGGCGGCGTTACCCTGCACCGGAATGTCACCCTGACGGTGATCGGCGAGAACCTCACCGACAAGAACTATCGCGTCTTCGGATCGGGCCTCGATGCGCCCGGCCGCAACGTGCAGACGCGGCTGAGCCTGAAGTTCTAGGCCGCGTCCGCGTCCCTGGCCGCCCGCTGGCCCGCCGCGATGTCCACGCGCGCCAGCAGGATCATGCCCACCGCGAAGAAGACCACCAGCGTCAGGATGGCTTCCCGGCCGTAGCCGTACGCGCCCATCGCGGCAAACAGCGCCGGCCCGAGCAGCGAGGCGTATCGCTCGAACACGCTGAAGAACGCGAAGAACTCCGTGGACTTCGTGCGCGGCACCATGCTCGCGAAGATCGATCGGCTGAGCGCCTGCGTGCCGCCCTGCACTACGCCGACCGCGATCGCGAGCATGTAGAACTGCCACGCGTACTGGAGCCAATACGCGAACACCGTGATGCCGAGGTACACCGTGAGGCCGATGAACACGCCCGCGCGCGCCCCGATGCGGCCGGCGACCATGCCGAACAGAAATGAGAACGGAATGCCGACGAACTGCGTGATCAGGAGCGCCGTGATCAGCGCCGAGCTGGGGATGTGGAGCTGGGTCCCATACAACGCGGCCATCGCGATCATCGTCTGGATGCCGTCGTTGTAGATGAAGAACGCGATGAGAAAGAGCATCGCGTGCTTGAACTTGCGGAGCTCGTGAAACGTCTGCACCAGCTGGCGGCCGGAGTCGCCGAGCGCCGCGCCCAGCGAGTGGTTCTTCCGTTCCTTCGCCGGACGCGGTTCCGGCACGTCGCGGAAGATCGGGATCGAGAAGAGCAGCCACCAGACGGCCACCGAGACGAACGACAGCCGGACCGCCGTGCCGGTATCCGGAATGCCGAACAGATCCGGCTTCTGGATCATCGCCAGGTTGAAGGCCAGCAGCAGTCCGCCGCCGACGTAGCCCATCGCGTAGCCGGCCGTCGAGACGCGATCCACCTCGTCGGGCGCGGCGATGTGCGGCAGCAGCGACTCGTAGAACACGATGCTGCCCGCGACGGCCACGTTGCTCGCGATTGACAACGTCATCGCCAGCGGCCAGTCGCCCTCGCGGATCCAGAACATCGCCGCGGTGGTGGCGACGCCCACGCCGATAAACCACGCGAGCATCGGCTTCTTCAGCGGCCGGGCATCGGCCAGCGCGCCCAGGACGGGCGCGATGATCGCCGTCAGCAGAATCGCGATCGCCTTGGCCCACGCGAACCGGCTCGACGTGATGTTCGGGTCGATGCCGGCGGAGGCGACGTTGTTGAAGTAGATGGGGAAGACCGCCGCTACGATCGTCGTCTGGTACGCGGAGTTGGCCCAGTCATACATGGCCCACGACCGCAGCACTTTGCGGTCGAGGCCGATCCGTTTCAGCACGGGGGGAAGGTAACACGGAAAGTTCGTACTCGTTCCGTGAGGGTTCGTTACGGACCTTGAGGGTTCGTACGAATCGCTAGGGTTCCGACTAGCGGGAGTTGATCCTGAGGTCGCCCGAGAACGTGTGGAACTTCATGCGGGGGCCAGCGCCGCCCGGGAGCGTGCCTTCGACGCTGCGTTTGCGCCAGGACGTCGTCGAGATCGGCAAGGTGGTGTCAACTTCGCCGCTGAACGTGTCGAACGACACATTGCCGCGCGCATCGCGCGACACGGTCACCCGGATGTCGCCACTGAACGTCTCCGCATCGACCGCGGCGCGGGGGTTGAGAACCTCGATTTCGCCGCTGAACGTGTGCAGCTTCTGTTCGCCCGTCGCGCCTTCGACCATCACGTCGCTCGAGAACGCGTCCACATCGAGATTGGCCGCCGCCGGAACCTGGATCTCGAAGGTCGTCTCGACGACATTGTTATTGCGATTTTGCCGGGACCACTCGGCGTCGCGCTTGTTCGCATCGATCGTGACCGTCGAGCCGGAGGTCGAAATGTCGAGCTTGATGTGATCCAGCCGCTCTCGCGTCGCGCGACGGGTGGCTTTCACCACGATGTCTCGCGCGGACGACGCGACGATGCGGATGTTGCCGGAGAAGTTCTTCAGGTGCAGCGTGCCGTTTGACGGAAGCGGAACGGTCCGGTCGACCTGTTCGGTCTCCTTCGGCCCACGGTCATCATCGTCAGACCGGTCGGCCCAATTCTGCCGGTTGCGGCCGTCGCGCACCCGCTGCGCAAGCAGCGCCGTCGGTGTCGCCAACCCGACGATCAGAATTGCCAGCACCGCGACCCGTCCAGATCCGAACACTTTGCTCATACGAGATCTCCTGCCTCCTTCGACGGGAGGCAGGTCGCTGGCGTTGCCGAGGGAACAGGTGCAAACGTCCAGAGTCCGTACGAACTAAGAGCCGCCCTTCACTGCCTTCGCATCAGGACTCCGCAGGTCGGCGATCCCGAACGCCGTCCCGGTTTGCGGGTGCATCCAGATGCTCTGCGCGGAGCCCTGTTCGCCGCGGAGGACGACGTCGTAGCCCATCGCTTTGAGCTGGTTGACCGCGGCGGGCGAGAGCGCCTCGCCTTCGAACGTGACGCGATCGGGCATCCATTCATGATCCCAGCGCGGCGAGTCGACGGCTTCGCGTCCGGTGAGATTCCAGGCGGTGACGCCGAGCACGACGTGGAGCACGGTGTTGATGATCGTGCGTCCGCCGGGTGATCCAGTGACGAGCACGAGCTTGCCGTTCTTCGAGACGATCGCCGGCGTCATCGAGCTGAGCATGCGCTTGCCGGGCGCGATGACGTTTGCCGGCGTGCCGATCGTGCCGGTCGACGTCGTCGTGCCGGGCTTCTTGTTGAAGTCGCCCATCTCGTTGTTGAGGATCATGCCGGTGCCCTTGATGACGACGTGCGAGCCGTAGCCGCCTTCGAGTGTGAACGTGTTGGATACCGCCATGCCGTCGCGGTCCACGACCGAGAAGTGCGTGGTTTCGAGCGGCTCGTCGGCGGGCAACTTGCCGGCCGAGAGAATGTCCTTGCCGAGCTCGGCGCTGCTCGACGCGCGATTCGGCTGGAGCGTGGACATCATCTCTTTCGCGTGCGGCTTCGAGATCAGCTTCGCGACCGGCACGTCCACGAAGTCGGTGTCGCCGAGGTAGCGCGCGCGGTCGAGGTACGCGCGGCGCTGCGCTTCGACGATGAGATGGATGGCTTTGACGGACTGGCGCGATTCGTTCGGCAGGCCGACCGATTCCAGCATGTTGAGCATTTCGAGCAGCGCGATGCCGCCGGAGCTGGGCGGCGGCATGCTGATGATCTCGTAGCCGTTGAATGTGCCTTTGACCGGCGCGCGTTCTTTGGCGACGTAGTTTGCGAGATCGGCCTTCGTGATCAGGCCGCCGTTGGCGGCCATGTCTTCGGCAATGCGATCCGCGATCCATCCTTTATAGAAGGCGTCAGGGCCGTCGTTGGCGATGGCCGTGAGCGTCTTGCCGAGATCTGCGAGGACGATCGTGTCGCCCTCCTTCCACGCGCCGCCACCGGGCTTTCCGTAGGCGGCGATCGAGGCCGGGAACGACTTCATCCGGCCGGGCCGCTCTTCGGTGCCGATCGTCTCGCCGTTCAGGCCTGACGCCAGGCTCTTCGAGAGCTTGAAACCTTTCGCCGCGATCTCCGCGGCGGGCGAGACGACGTCTTTCCACGGCAGCTTGCCGAACTTCTTGTGCGCCATCGCGAGGCCGCGCACCGTGCCGGGGACGCCCGGCGCGAGGTAGCCCTGCTGGGTGAGGCTCATGTCGATCTCGCCCTGCGCGTTGAGGTACATCGTCGGCGTCGATTTCGCGGGCGCCATCTCGCGGTAGTCGAACGTCGTGGCCGCGCCGTTCGGCTGGCGAATGACCATGAATCCGCCGCCGCCGATGTTGCCGTTCGACGGGGAGGTGACGGCCATGGCGAAAGCCGTGGCGACGGCGGCGTCCACGGCGTTGCCGCCCCGCCCGAGGATCGCGGCGCCCGTCTCGGCGGCGATATCGGAAGAGGACACGACCATGCCGGTCTTCGACGGCACCCCCAGGTCGACCTGCGCCGCGACCTTCCGTGAGGGTGTCGCGACGGCCAACGTCGCAGCCACGGCCAGGGCAGAAATCAGCACTTTGCGCATGACGGGGAGCTTACCAAAGGTTTAGCATTCGCCATTCGGAGGATCTCCATGAACGTGTCACGCCGCACCTGGCTTCAGGCCGTAGTCGCCGTCGCCTTTGTTCTGCCCCTGGTTTCGCTGAACGCCCGGCACGCGGATGTGCCGAAGCGCCCGCTCGATATTGAAGACGTCATCGCCTATCGGGGCCTGGGCCAGACGCTGCTGTCGGGGGACGGCCAGTGGCTCGCGTATCGGATGTCGCCGACGCAGGGCGACAGCGAAGTCATCATTCGCAGCACCTCGTCGGACAAGGAGATCAAACTCCCGGTCGGCGAAGGCGCCGGCGGCACGATGTTGTTTTCCGAGGACTCGAAATGGTTCGCCGCGTCCACCGCGGCGACGAAACGCGACGCGGACGCCGCGCGCCGCGCGAGCCGGCCGGCCGCGCAGGCCGGCATGACACTCGTCAATCTCGCGTCCAGCGAGAAGAAGGACATTGCGAAGATCCGGCGCTTCACGTTCAGCGGAGACGCCGGCGGGTGGATCGCCCTGCACCGCTTCGGCGCGGATGCGGCCGCGGCTCCGGGACCCGGCGGCGCGCCCGGTCGAGCCGGTGCGCCGGGTGGCGCGCCGGGCGCAGGACGCGGCACCGCCGGCGACACGCGGCCGAAGGGCACCGACCTCGTGCTGCATGAACTCGCGACGGGCGTCGAGATCAACGTCGGCAACGTCAGCGAGTTCGCGTTCAACAAATCCGGCAAGACGCTCGCGCTCGTGATCGACGCGGCCGATCAGGCCGGCAACGGCGTGCAGCTCCGCGACATGGCGACCGGCGTCGTGACGCCGATCGACACGGACAAAGCGTTCTACGAACGGCTCGCCTTCACGGAAGACGGCGATGCGCTGTCCGTGCTGAAGGGCCACGACGAGATCACCGCCTGGAAAGACCGCCTTTACGCGGTCGTCGGTTGGACCGGTGTGAACCGCGGCGCGGCGTCGCTAAAGAAGGTGATGTTCGATCCGGCGAAGGACGCGTCCTTCCCTAAAGAAATGTCCATCAGCAACAACAGAACGCCGTCGTGGACCGAAGGCCGCGACGCCATCCTCTTCGGCATCGCGAAGATCAACAAAGCGGATCCGCCGGCCGCGGGCCGCGGCCGCGCCGCGGGCGAGGGCGGCGAGGCGCCTGCCGCCGCGCCGCCGGCGGCGGGACCGGACGCGAGCGAGCGCCCGAATCTCGTGCTGTGGCACTACAAGGATCCGCGCCTCCAGAGCGCGCAGCAGGTGCAGGAAGCCTCGGATCGCGCGTTCACGTATCTCTCGACCTACCGGGTCGCCGAGAACAAGTTCGTACGTCTCGCCGATGACGACGTGCGCCAGGTATCGGTCGGCGCGAAGGAGAAGTTCGGGATTGGCACCGACATCCGCGCGTACGAACTGCAGTCGAACCTCGATGGCCGGTCCTTCCGCGACATCTACGCCGTGAACATGACGACCGGCGCGCGCACGCCGATCAAGAAGCAGTCGCAGTACGGCTACCAGATCTCGCCCGACGGCACGAAGTACTACTACTACGAGGGCAAGCACTACTTCGTCGTGGACCTCGCGACCGTCACGCCGAAGAACATCACCGAGAAAGTGCCGACGTCGTTCGTGGATGTCGAAGACGATCACAACACGGTGACGCCGCCGATCAATCCGGTCGGCTGGACGGCCGACAGCGCGTCGCTGATCCTCAGCGACGGCTGGGACATGTGGAAGGTGCCGGCCGACGGATCAGGCGCGGCGGTGAATCTCACGGTCAACGGCAAGAAGAGCCAGATCCGGTATCGCCAGCGCCTGCGCCTCGATCCGGACGAGAAGGGCATCGACCTCACGAAGCCGCAGCTCATCGGCATGATGGCGGAATGGACGAAGAAGCAGGGCCTCGGCGTGCTGTCACCCTCAGGCCCCGGCATCGAGTTGCTGATGTTCGACGACGCCGCGTTCGGGCGCGTGACGAAGGCGAAGAACGCCGATGTGTGGGTGTTCAGCAAGGAAACGTCGTCGACCTCTCCGGAACTCTACGCGTCGACGAACGCGTCGCTGTCGAATCCGAAGAAGCTGACCAACACCAACGCGGAGCTCGAGCCGTTTGCGTACAGCCCGGGCCGGATGCTGGTCGACTTCTACAACGACAAGAAGGACAAGGCGCAGCCGAAGGGCGAGAAGCTGCAGGGCACGCTCTACCTCCCGGCCGGCTACGAGAAGGGCAAGACGTACCCGACCGTCGTCTACATCTACGAGCGGCTGACGCAGGGCACGAACAGCTTTGCCCGCCCGTCGGTGCCCGGTACCGGCTTCAACCGCGCGTTCTACCTGAGCAACGGCTACGCGGTGTTCGAGCCGGACATCAAGTACTACGTCAACGATCCCGGGATGTCGGCGGTGTGGGCGCTCGTGCCCGCCGTCAAGGCCGCCATCGCCACCGGCGTGGTCGATCCCACGCGCGTCGCGCTGCACGGTCATTCGTGGGGCGGCTACCAGACCGCGTTCACGATCACGCAGACCAGCATTTTCAAGGCCGCGGCCGCCGGCGCGCCGCTGACCGACATGATCAGCATGTATGCGCTGATCTACAAGAACTCGGGCGGCACGAACGGCGCGATCTTCGAGGCCAGCCAGGGCCGGTTCACGAGCGGTCCGTGGGACAACTGGGAGGCGTACACGCGCAATTCGCCGGTGGCGTTCGCGAAGAACGTCAAGACACCGCTGCTGATGCTGCACAACGACGCCGACGGCGCCGTGGACTTCACGCAGGGCGTGGAGTACTTCAACACGCTGCGCCGGCTGGGCAAACCGGTCGTGATGGTGGAGTACCCGGGCGAGAACCACGGCCTCGCGCGCCAGCCCAACATGCAGGACTACATGATCCGCATGAAGGAGTTCTTCGACTTCTATCTCATGGATAAACCGGCGCCGGACTGGCTGAAGGACGGCATCCCGCGCCTGAAGATGAACGACGACATCACGGAGCGGTTGAAGGCCCGGGAAGACGCGAAGAAGAAGAAGGCAACCGATTCGGTCAAAAAGGGAGGCGTGTGATTATGGGCAAGATCAACGTCGGGAAAGTGATCGTCGGCGGGATTGTCGCGGGGATCGTGATGAACGGTCTCGACTACGTCATCAACGAGATGCTGTTGAAAGACATGATGACGGCCACGCTCCAGGCTCGGAACATCGATCCGGCGGCGCTCAGCATTCCCACCATGGTGGCGCTGGACTTCGCGATGGCGCTGCTCCTCGTGTTCACGTACGCGGCCATCCGGCCCCGCTTCGGCGCCGGTCCGAAGACGGCGATCGTCGCCGGCCTGCTGCTCGCGCTCGTCACGAGCACGCTGGCCGCCTACTTCGTCGGCATGGGCTTCTTCACCTGGAACGATTGGATGCCGAACGCGGCGCTGTCGACGATCAACCTGTGCGTCTCGGCGCTCGCGGGGTGTGCCCTCTATAAAGAGTAGCCGGCGGGCTTCAGCCCGCCGGGCGTCAGAAGAAGAACATCATCCCGCCGCCGCCACCGCCGTAGCGGGGATTGACGACGCTGTTGAAGATGGAGCCGAAGCTGTAGCTCACGCCGAAGCCCATGAAGTAGCTGTAGCCTGACTGGATCTGCCGGAGACGTAGCAATACGTCTTCGGTGGATGCCGAGCCCTTCTTCAGGCCGATCTGATCGCGGATGCGTGAGTAATTCCCAAAGACGTTGAACGAGAAGCCCTTGAAGAGGCGGACGTCCGCGCTGCCGTAGATCCCGAGGTTCGTACGCTCGAGCTTGTTGAGCTGCTGGCTGAAATCGACCGAGGAGCTGATCGAACCCCACGGCTGCCGCAGACCGAGTGACAGGCCCATCGAGTGGCGCGGCAGCGTTTCCTTGAGTTTGCTGAAGATCGTCTCTTCCGTGTAGTTGTTGTGCACCACGCCGGCCGAATAGGTCAGCGTGAGGCTGCGGCGGGTGCTCTCCTTGTACGGAAAGAAGTCGAACTCCGCGCCGGGCATGAAGGAGAACGCGAGATCCTGATTCGAGTAGGTCGAGCCCGACGCGCCGGAGCGCACGCCGAACGACAGCCGCGGCCCGGCGCTCTTGACGACCAGCGCGCTCGAGCCCCAGGAGCTCGTCTTGCTCTTGAAAAGATCGCCGCCGCCGAGGTCGTAGGTGTTGCGGTTTTCGTTGCGGTTACCCGAGATGCTGATCTTCCAGTTGTCGGTCGTGCGATTGGCTGACCCGTTGAAGCGGAACGATCGGTTCTTGCTCGACGCTTCACCGCTCAGGTTGCCGTTGGTGCTCAGGCGGAAGATCCAGTAGTTCCACGGATCCTTCTTCTTGGCGGCCGCCGTCGCCGCGTCGGTCGGCTTCGTGTATGTGACGTTCAGCGACTTGATGGCCGGCGTACCGGAGGCGTACGCGACGAGGCCGATCTTGAGCACGCGCGCCATCTCCTTGCGCTGGTCGTCGTTGGTGGCGTTCCGTTCGGTGGCGAAGGTGACGGTGTGCTCGTGGCCGGCGAAGGTGTTGAGGCCGATCAACTTCAGCGTCCATTGCGTGCCGCCGCCGCCGGTGTTCTGGTTGGTGACGAGCACGTGCACGTCGGCGTCCTTCCGGTCGCGCATGTAGTCCACGAACGTGATTTCGGTCTTGAGGTACTGCGAGTCACAAAAGTCGCAGTCGAGGTAGACGCGGAGCAGCGCCTGCTGCGGCGGGCCCGGCGGCGGCCCCTGCGGGACCTGGCCGCTCGGGTTGGGCGGCGGCGGGGGCGGCGGCGGGCCCTGCGCAAAGGCGCTCGCCGGGAAGATGCCGAGTACGCCGACGAGCGTACACACGACGAGCGACGCGATTAGCAGTTTCTTCAAGCAGAGCCCCCTCTTCAATTGACCGGCTGGTTAGACGAAGGATGTTAAGGGCCGGTTGGGACGAATGGGGGATTGGTCGTTTGTGGGACTATCCCCCGATCTTGAGCGGGAACGCCTTCTTCTCGCCCTCTCCCAGCACGATCTCGGCCGAAGCCGGCAGCAGGGGCTGCAGGAACCAGGATTCGAACCAGTCGTTCTGCTCGACGTCCGTGACCGCGCCGATGCGGTACGAACCGGGCGGCAGCCCGCGAATGACGTACTTCCCGTCCAGGCCCGGCCGAACGGCCCTGATCCGCCGAGAGTTCTGATACCAGTACTTCTGGTCGACAGGGAACACGATGATGTAGAAGTCCGGCGCCGGCCGGCCCGACGCGTCCTCCAGCGAGCCGTTGATCTCCGTGATCTGGTCCGTGTACGTGATCGTCAGACCCGAAAGATCGCCGGTCCGCACTTCAAACGGCTCATCGAGGACATCCTGCCCCTGCAGGATCGCTGACTTCATCGACCAGTTCGGCATCGCCGCGATGGTCGGCGATGCGACGCGGAATCGGCCGGCTGGGACGCCGGCAATCTTGAACGTGCGATCGGCCGTCATCGCCGCGTCGCTGGCGCCCATCCCCACTTCGCCCGGCGACAAGACCGCCGTCAGCCCGATCCGGAGGGTCGAGGGCGGCGCCGTATTCGCAACGGATTCAAACGCGACCGTGCCGCTGATGTCCGCGGCTTCCTGCAACACCATGCGGACGCCGGTGACCGGCTCGCCGTTGACGACGACGTCGGCCCGCGCCCAAAGGGGCGGCGTCTCGCCATTGGCCGCCGTCTGGGCCGTCGTGGCGCGCGCGGTGATGACGTAGCGCCCCGGAGGATTCCCCGCGAAGGAAAAAGACCCGTCGACCGGCGAGGGTCGGCCGAACACCGACGGTCCGGTTCTGACGACGCCAACCTGCACCAGATTCATCACGACACCGGCCGGAGGCTTGCCCTCCGCGTCGAGCAGGAATCCGCTGATCGCGACCGACGCCGCGTACGAGACGGTGACGTCGACGTCGAGACGCTCCTGACCGGCGTCGACGTGCACGGGCAGCGCTTCGGCCAGCGTCCTGACCGACGGATAGTACGCGCTGAGCTGCACGACTTCCTGGCCGGCAGGCGGCGTGACGGGCGCGCTCGCGCCGGCTGCGCCGCTCGTCGCTGACCTCATCACGGCATCGATTTCAGCCGGTGTGTATTTGATGATCGCGCCGGGTTGAAACGCGAAGCCGCGCGCATCGACGCTGACGACGTAATCGCCGGCGGGAAGACCGTAGACGCGGAAGACCCCGCGATCGTCCGTCGAGTCCGAACCGCCGAAGCTCATGGTCTGCTCGCCGTTGCGTTTTGTGGCGAGGCCGACGGAGACGCGCGCGCCGCCCAGCGGCGCGCCGGATTCGTCGAGCACGCGGCCGCTGATCACCGCGCCTTTGGGCATGCGAAGCGAGATTTGCGGAGCCCGCTCGTTGTCCTTCAACACGATCGACGTGCCCGATCGGCCGGGGCGGGCGGCGCCGTAGTTCACGCTGGGATAGCCGGCGCGCGTCGCCGTCAGCGTGAAGCGACCGGCTGGGAGCTCGGCGAAATTGAACGCGCCGTCGGCGTCGGTGATGAACGTCCACCCCGACCGGTACCCGTCGCCGCGCAGCGTCACGATCACATTGCGCATCGGTCTCGGCGTCGCGTCCGTCGTCAGCACATGTCCGGCGATGACGCCGCCGCCCTTGGCCGGCAGGAACGGCGTGTCGCGAGCGGGCGCCGGCCCGGCGCCGCGCTGTGCGGCCGCGACGGCCGGCATCGCGACGACCGCGAGAAGAATGACGCCGGCAACGAACCAGCGGCGCGTCATCGGATCGTCACCAGAGAGAGGCTCTGAGACCGTTTCTCGCCGGCACCGACCTTGACGCGCGTCGCCTTGCCGACGAGCGATTGCAGAAAGTCCGCCGTCAAATCGGTCGCCCGCGATGCGTCGTTGATCGCGATGACCTGGTAATCGCCCGGCGGAAGATTCTTGAATGAGAAACTGCCGTTCGATGCGGCTCTGGTGGAAACCTGCCGGCGCAAATTCGGATCGTCGGGAACGAGCGGTTCGTCGGCGGGGAAGGCGATCACCAGCGCTTCTTTTGGCGGCTCGACGCCGCGTTCAGTCACGGTGCCGGAGAGCTCGCTCGGCGCATTGGTGAATGTGACGACGATGTCGGAGATGTCGCTGACGCCGATTTCCAGCGGGTGCTGAAGAATGTCGACGCCGCCTGATGTCGCCGAGAGAAGCGACCACTTCGGCAACGTGCCGAATAACTGCGCCGTGTACCGCCCCGACGGCATTCCCTGCGTCGTCAAATCGCCTTTCTCGTCGAACCGCGTACGCGGCGTGCGAAACGCGCGCATGCCATCGATCGGGGCCAATGAAAGCTGGAGCGTCTGGAAGTCCTTCGCCGTGGGTCTGGGCGCGGTCCCCTTGAATTCGGTCCGGCCGCTGAGGCGGGCGCCAGGCTGGAGGACGATCGACAGACCCGTGATGTCGCGATTGCCGGCCGACACGCGTTGTTCCACCCAGAGCGTCGGATCCGGCGGAAGCGGGGGAACGACCGCGGGCCCTGATGAGGTGCCCGTCATGCTGGTCGAGCCGTCCGAGTTCTGCACGGTGTTCATGACCATGGTGCTGGCCGTTCTCACCGGCGGGATGCGCGTGACGCGCAGCGTGTAGTCGCCCGGCGGCACGGCAATGAAGGTGAACGCGCCGCTGACATCGGTCATGGTGCCCACTTGATTTGGCAGATTGCGGCCTTCGATCGGCTCCGGCGTGGAGAGCGTGATTGCCGTCAGGCCGACCGGGCCGTCCGGCCCCGTGACGGTTCCGCTGATCGTGATCGTCTTCACTGGCCGGAGCGTGATGTCGATGCCGGTGCGATCTTCGCCGGGGCGCAGCGTGATGATGCTGGCTTTGGCGACCGACGTCGTGCCCGGATAGATGACCGACGGATATACAAACAGGTGGCCCGTGTCGTCGACCCGCGGCTGCACGGTCGTGCGATTCAGCGTTTGTGACTGCGAGTTGATCAGGCGCGCCGACGGCGTGCCGCCGGCGAGCGGCGTCGCGCCGGTCGAGAACAGTTCATCGGACAACGGATTGGACTCGAGGGGACGCTGATTCTCCGTGGATTTCTGATATGCCTCGATCGCGGAAGTCGGCACGGAAGCGTTGGTTTGTTCGACCATCACGATGCGATCGCCCGGCGGCAAGTCGCCGAACCGATAGACGCCGCGATCGTCGGTGGTGTCGCTGGTGCCGCCGAACCACGACAGCCGCCCGCGATTGCGTTGCCGACGCAGCGAGTAGACGATCGCGCCCACGACCGGATCGCCGTTCTCATCGAAGACCGTGCCGCTGAGCGACGCCGGTCGTGCCAGCGCGATCTTGATGTCCGAGCGAACCTCGCCGGGGCCGAGGAGAATTGGCAGGCCGGGACGAATAAGCGTGCCCGTCGAACTGCCGAGGCTGCCCGTCAGGTAGCCCGGCTTGCGCGCCGAGAACTGGAACAGACCCGCCGGGAGTTTTGCGAACAGGAAGCGTCCGTCGCTGTTCGTGAGGACCTGCGCCGGAGCGCCGCGAGGCACGTCACCGCCCTGCTGGCCGATCGTGACGATCGCGCCGCCAATCGGCTTGCCGCTGGACTCATCGACGACGGTGCCGATGACGACGCCGGTCGACGGCGGCGAGTCTGGAGTCTGCGGGGGAGGATTCTGCGCGGCCAGCGAGACAACGGCCGCAACGACGCCGAGGACGACGGTCGGGACAAGTCGGTTCATGGGAAACCCGCCGTAGTTCTAACACAGTTGGCCGCCTTCGAGACCAGGCGGCCCTACGAATTCATTTTCGGGTCATGAAGGCCGCGGAGGCGCCGACGAAGGCGAGGCCTTTGTTGTGGCTGACGCCCATCATCTGGCCGCGCCCCATGCGGACGAGCGGGAGGACGGCCTTGAACTCGTCGTCATCTCTCACGAGCATGATGCGCAGTTCCGCCTGGGTCGCGCCTTCGGGCGTGTCGATGGCGGGCAGGAACTCGACACGTTCCTGGAGCACGTAGTGCTGGCGCTCGCCGTCGGGGATCGCGGCGATCTGAGCGTCGGTCGGCGCGAAGATGATGCCGCCGCCGGCGAATGAGAAGAGCGGCTTCAGGATCCAGCGCTCGCGATCGGCGAACGCCGCGCCGAGCGCGCCGCCCTCGTCGATGGCGTCGCTCAGGAACCGCGTGATCGGCACCCATGGATGCCGCAGGTACGGGATGGAGAACTTGCTGATCTTGAAGAACCAGTCGGGCGAGCCGAGCCACTCCACGTCGATGTCGTCGCGATAGTCGAACGGCAGCGAGAGCCCCTTCGTCTCGAGCTCGTCGGGAATGACGCGGTTGTAGATGCGCGCGATTCGCGTGATGGAGCCGTCGCGCTTGTAGAACAGCCGCCGGCCATCGACGATGACGTCGTTGATGTCGATCGCGCGAACGCCCCAGAGCGATTCGGTGACTTCGAAATCCGGCCGCGTCTTCTGCCTGGCGGGCTCGATCTCGAGCAAGACCACGTTTGCAGGGTCATGCGTGCCGACCAGGGCGCGGCGCATCAACTCGACGTAGCCGTTGCGATCGAGCCCCCCGAGAAACGGCGTCAGCTTGCCGTCCGACAGCAGGTCGTACTCGCGCGCGTAGGCTTC
>SCUN01000098.1 GCA_004297655.1 Acidobacteriota bacterium
CCCGGGCGCGACATCCTGCAGCGCGGCCGGGGCGGCCCACGATGTCGCCCACGAAGAGGAGACGGGTCATGCGGATTCGACCTCGATGTCGACGAGGCGTCCGCGCCGGTCTTCGATGCGGGGCAACACGATGCGCAGCAGCCCGTTCTCGACCAGGGCTTTGGCCCGCTGCGCGTCGAACGCGCCCGCAATGCGGACGGCGCGCGCGAACCGGCCGTAGGTGCGTTCCGCCAGATGAAATCGCGCGTTCGCGGGCGTCGTCGGCACGAGCTTGGCGCCGACGATCATCACCGTGTTGGCGCGGATGGCCACGCGCAGCGCCTTCGCCGGAACGCCCGGCACATCCACCACCACTTCGGTCGCGTCGGTGGTTTCCAGGATGTCGAGCGCGGGCCGGCATTCGGCGGAGAGATGGGCGGCGCCGGGGACGTCGCGGTCCAGTTCATCCAGGAGTCGGCGGGCGTCTTCGGCGATCAGCACGGGCTCGGGCATGGTGGGGCATTCACGATGTTATCGCGGGAGTGATAAGTGTGGGATTGATAAGTGACAAAAACCTTAGTCTGTATAACTAAGATAATATGCGTTGACTGGCATGTCATTTCTTGTGAATATGAACCAGCGCCGATTGGCGCAGAGACGAATTTCAGGAGATGAGAACAATGACCATTACCCGTTGGAGCCCGATTCACGACCTCGCCTCGATCGAGGTCGACCGCCTGAACCGCATGTTTTCGAACGTGTTCGGCGAGCCGCTCGCGTCCGGTTCGTGGACGCCGGCGGTGGACATCTTCGAAGGCGAGAACCACGACCTCATCGTCAAGGCCGAGCTGCCCGCGATGAAGAAGGAAGACATCAAAGTCACCGTCGAGCAGAACGTGCTGACGCTCGAAGGCGAGCGGCACTTCGATTCCTCGGTGGCCAAGGACCAGTACCACCGGCTCGAGCGCGGCTTCGGCAGCTTCCGCCGCAGCTTCACGCTCCCGACCACGATCGACGGCACGCGCGTGTCGGCGACCTACGTGGACGGCGTGCTCACGGTGACGCTCCCGCAGCGCGCGGAAGCCAAGCCGCGCAGCGTGGCCATTCAGTAATGCCATGGGCGGGCGGGTCTCTTTTGTACCCGCCCGCCTTGTTGTAAATTGAGGTGGTTATGTCTGACGCCATTGACGCCCCCGTGACGCCACCCGCACCGGTTGTCCATCTGCCCCGGATTCCGGCGCAGCCGGCGCCGGAAATCACCAGCCGGTTTCTCTTCGTTGACGTCGCGGCGATGCGCGCGAAACAGCTGCGCAACGGCGCGCTCGCGCGGATCGACAAGTCCGACGGCCGTCACGTGCCGCACAAGCTCGAGCGGATGGCGATGGAAGAAGTGAAGCGTCAGCTCGTCGAGTACACGCTGCCGCCCGCGCCGGTCGTCACCGTGCCGGACCTTTCGTAAGCGTCCGCGCACCGCAGGATCGTCGCTTCGTCCCACGGTTTTCCCAGAAACTGCATCCCGACCGGCAGGCCGGCGGCTGTGCGTCCGCACGGCACGCTGATGCCGGGAATCCCCGCCAGGTTTGCGCTCACCGTGAAGACATCCGCGAGATACATCTGCAGCGGGTCGTCCACGCGCTCGCCGAACTTGAACGCCGGCACGGGGCTCGTCGGCATGAGGATCGTGTCGACCGCGCCGAACGCCGCGTCAAAATCGCGCCGAATCAGCGTGCGCACCTGCTGCGCCTTCAGATAGTACGCATCGTAATAGCCGGCGCTGAGCGCGTAGGTGCCCAGCATGATCCGTCGTTTGACTTCGGCGCCGAAGCCGCGCGCGCGCGTGCGCTCGTACATCGAGGCGAGCGTCGGCGCGGAGACGCGCAGTCCGTAGCGCACGCCATCGTAGCGGGCGAGATTGGAGCTCGCCTCCGCGGTGGCGATCAGGTAGTAGACCGGAATCGCGTGGCGGCTATGCGGGAGGTCCACGTCGACGATGGTCGCGCCGAGCGACGCCATGCGCGCCGTGGCCGCGACAAACGCCGCCTTCACTTCGGCGTCCACGCCGTCCTCGAGTAGCGCTGACGGCACCCCGATCCGAGTGCCGCGGACCGACCCGGTCAGCGCGGCGGTGTACCGCGGCACCGGCGTCTGGGCGCTCGTGGCGTCGTGCGTGTCGCCGCCCGCGATCACTTCCAGCGCGAGCGCGGCGTCGGCGACCGTGGTCGCAAACGGCCCGATCTGATCGAGTGACGAGGCGAACGCGATGAGTCCATAGCGCGACACGCGGCCGTACGTCGGCTTCACGCCCACGACGCCCGTGAGCGCCGCCGGCTGCCGGATCGATCCGCCGGTGTCCGAGCCCAGCGCGAGCGGCGTCATGCCGGCGGCGACCGCCACCGCGGACCCGCCGCTCGATCCGCCCGGGGTTCTCGACGGATCGGCCGGGTTTCGCGCCGGTCCGAACGCGGAATTCTCGGTGGACGATCCCATCGCGAACTCGTCGCACGTGGTTTTGCCGACGATCACCGCGCCGGCTTCTTCCAGTTTCTGCACCACGGTCGCGTCGTACGGCGAGACGAAGTCTTCCAGCATGCGCGATCCGGCCGTCGTCACGCTGCCGCGGACCAGGATGTTGTCTTTGAGGGCGATCGGCACGCCGTGGAGCGGGCCGGCCGGCGTGCGCTGGCGGTCGAGCGCCGCCGCGCGGGCGCGCGCCCGATCGGCGAGCACCGACTGAAACGCGTGCAGGGCTGGGCCCTGCGGATCACGATCGAGCGCCTCGATCTGGGCCAGCGCGCCTTCGCAGACCTCGGCCGCTGTGCGTTCCTTATTAAGGATGGCCTGGCGCAGGGCGGCGGCTGAGAGCGTCGCCATCACCCGATCACCTTCGGCACGACAAACGTGCCCGCCGTGACGTCGGCACCCGGCGCGTTGCCGAGCGCGTCTTCGCGCGCGAGCGACGAGGCGGGCTGGTCGTCCCGCAACGCGCCCGCGCCGAGGCCGCCCGCGTACGGCGGCACGCCGGTGGTGTCCACCGCCTGCAGGCGATCGGCGTATTCGAGAATGCTCGTGAGCTGTCGCGCGAACAGGTCGAGTTCCGGCTCGGTCAGTTCGAGCCGGGCCAGCGTGGCGATGCGCGTCGCATCCGCGCGCGTCAACAGGGACATTCGAGGATGCTAGCATGTGACTTATGAAGAGAATGGCGGGTCTGGGCATCCTCGCCGCGACGCTGATCCTCCTCGGATCCCAGGCCGCGGTCTCCGCGTGGGGCATGGACGTACACCGGCTGATCACGCGCCGCGCGATCGAGGGATTGCCCGCCGACGTGAAGCCGTTCTTCATGGCCCGCGCCGATTTCATCGTGGAGCACTCGGTCGACCCGGATCTGTGGCGCGTGCCCGATCTCTCCGGCAAGCTCGGCAACGAAGGTCCGAACCACTTCCTCGACTACGACGGCTTCAAGGACCCCTTCCCGTTCAAGAACGTGCCGCGCGAGTGGGACGCGGTCGTGCAGAAGTACGGCGCCGCGCTGGCGAACCGCAACGGCCGCCTGCCCTGGCGCACGGAGGAGATCTTCAACCGGATGGTCGACATGTTCGGCAACATGGTCCGCCAGACGCCGTCCTACGCGGGCGATAACGTCCGCTATCTCGCCGCCGTGCTCGCGCATTACGTCGAGGACGCGCACGTGCCGTTTCACGCCGTCGAGAGCTATGACGGACAGGCGACCAATCAGCGCGGCATCCACTCGCGGTTCGAAACCGACCTCGTGCTGCGCAACCAGACGAAGATCAAGCTGGCGCCGGTCGTGATCAAACCGATTCCCGACATCCGCACGTTCATCTTCGACACGCTGATCGACGATCAGCAGCACGTGCCGCCGGTTCTCGCGGCCGACAAGAAGGCGGCCGAAGGCCGCGAGTTCTACGACGATGCCTATTTCGCGGATTTCGCGAAGAACGGCGCGTTCGGCGTGGCCGAGCAGCGGTACAACGACGCCGCGAGCGCCGTGGCCAGCGTGTGGGTCGCCGCCTGGACGAAGGCCGGCAAACCCAAGCTGGCCGACCCGGCGCGCACGCCCGCCCGGATTCGCAAGTAGCGCGGACGACCCATGACGCTGGCAGAACTCGCGACCGCGCTCGGCTGCTCGCTCGACGGCAAAGGCGCCGCGGACATCACCCGCGTCGCCGGCCTCGAAGACGCGCGCGCGGGCGACGTCACGTTTCTGTCCAACCGCAAGTACGCGAAGCACGTCGCCAAGACGCGCGCCTCGGCCATCATCGCCGACGCGTCGCTCAAGTCGGCGCCGTGCCCGATCATTCGCAGCAAACAGCCGTACGTCACGTTCGCCGAGGCGCTCGCGCTGCTGACGCCGAAGCGCCTCGTCGCCGCGGGCATCCATCCCCTCGCCGCCGTTGACGCGACGGCGACCATTGCGGCGTCCGCCTCGATTGGTCCGTTCGTCGCTATCGGCGCGGGCTCCACGGTCGGCGAACGCACGATCGTGCACCCGCACGCGGTCATCGGCCCGGGCGTGACCATCGGCGCCGACTGCGTGATCCACGCGCAGGTCTCGATTCGCGAGGATGTGACGCTGGGCGACCGCGTCATTCTCCAGGATGCCGCCGTGATCGGCAGCGATGGCTTCGGCTTTGCGAAACGGGCCGACGGCGCGCACCACAAGATCCCTCAGGTCGGCCGCGTCGTCATCGAAGACGACGTCGAGATCGGCGCGCATTCGGCGATTGACCGGCCCGCCGTCGGCGAGACGCGCGTCGCCTCCGGCAGCAAAATCGACAACCTCGTGCAGATCGCGCACGGCGTGAAGATCGGCCGCCGCGTGCTGCTCGCCGCGCAGGTTGGCATCGCCGGCAGCACCACCATCGAAGACGACGCGGTGTTTGCGGGACAGGCTGGGGCGGTTGGACACGTCCGCGTGGGGAAAGGCTCGATTGTGACCGCGAAGTCCGGCGTTACGCACGACTTGCCGCCCGGATCCGCCGTGTCGGGATTTCCGGCGTTCGATCTCAAGGAATGGAAGAAGGCGACGGTGGCATTTCGTCGTCTGGGCCGGCCCCGTCGCGCGGCCCGCGGCCGCCGCAAGCGGTGACATAATCCGATTAATGGTCCGTAAATTGGTCGTGCGCGCGCTGGCCGTGGCCGGCGCGCTCGTGCTGCTGTTTCCGCTGGTGGGCGCCACCCCGTCCGATCCCATCGTTCGGCCGCCGAAGTTCAACTACACGATGGACACGCTGCCCAACGGGCTGCAGGTCGTCTATCTCGAAGATCACTCGACGCCGATCGTGCATCTGGCCGTCTGGTATCACGTCGGCTCGAAGGACGAGAAAGTGGGCCGCACGGGCTTCGCGCATCTGTTCGAACACCTGATGTTCAAAGGCTCGAAGAACGTGGGGCCGGACGAGCATCCGTCCGCGATCACCGGCGTCGGCGGGCAGAGCAACGCCTTCACCACCGAAGACGAGACGGTCTACTGGGAGACGGTGCCGTCGCAGTACCTGCCGTTCGTGCTGTGGCTCGAGGCCGATCGGATGGCGTCGCTGCAGATCGACGAGCAGAAGTTCAAGAACGAGCGCGAGGTCGTCAAGGAAGAGCGGCGGATGCGGTTCGACAACCAGCCGTTCGGGAATCTGTCCGAGATCCTGAACGACAAAGCGTTCACCGTGAGCGGCTACAAGCACGAGACGATCGGCAGCATGAAGGACCTCGAGGCCGCGACGATCAGGGACGTCATCGATTTCCACGACACGTACTACGTGCCGAACAACGCCACGGTCGCCATCGTGGGCGACTTCGATTCGGCGATGGCCAAGGAACTCGTGCAGCAGTACATGGCGCGCGTGCCCAGGGGCAAGCCGGTGCCGCGCGATCTGCCGAAGGAGCCGCCGCAAACCGCCGAGCGTCGCCTGACGCTCCAGGAGAACTGGCCGCTGCCCGCCGTCATCGTCGCGTACCACACGGCGGCCGACGCCACGCCGGACGCCTATCCCACGCACGTGCTCGACAAGATCATGACCGACGGCGACAGTTCGCGGATCTATCGCAGCCTCGTCTACGAGAAGCGGCTCGCGCTCGCGGCGTTCGGCGAAGCGAAGATCATCGAGCAGCCCAACCTGATGTACGCGGTGGCGATCGTGCAGCCCGGCAATCGGCCGGATGACGTGCTGAAGGAACTCATCGCGCAGTTCGACCGGCTGAAAACCGAGCCGGTGAGCGACGCCGAGTTGAACCGCGCGAAACGCCAGTGGGCGCGCGACTACATTCTCGGGCGCGAGACTGTGCAGCAGAAGGCGCTGCATCTGGCCCACGCGATCGTCATCCACAATGACGTCAAGAGCGCGGACGGCGAGTTCGACCTCTTCCAGAACGTGACGACCGCCGACATCATGCGGATCGCGCAAACCTACTTCAAACCGGAGAATCGGACCGTGCTGACCGTGATGCCTCGGGGAGGTCGGTGATGGGTTCCGGGTCCAGCGTCCGTCCAGGGTCCAGCGTTCGTCCAGGGTCCAACGTTCGGTCCATTGTCCTGTTCGGTCTGCTGGCGCTGATCGGCGCGGCGCCGGCGGTGGCGCAGACGATCGGCGCGGCGAACTGGCCGGTCGAGCGGCCGCCGCGGCCGTTGCCGGCGCGTCCGATTTCGTTCCCGCCGTACGAGCTCAAGACGCTATCGAACGGGCTGCAGGTGCTCGTCATTCCGCATCACGAGCAGCCGTCAGTGAGCATGCGCCTGCTGATCAAAGCCGGCGCGGCGCAGGATCCCGCCGATAAACCCGGGATCGCGCAGATGGTGGCGTCGCTGCTCGACCAGGGCACCGCGACGAAGTCGTCGGAGGACATCGCCAATCTTGTGGAGTCGGCCGGCGGGCTGATCGGCGCCGGCGCGGGCAACGAGTTGAGTTTCGTCAACGCGGGCGTCGTGAAGGACAAGTTCGCGGACCTGATGGGCCTGATGGCCGAGATGGTGGAGCAGCCGGCGTTCCTGCAGACCGAACTCGCCCGGCAGCAACAGCAGGCCGTGTCGGGCATGCAGGTCCGGTACGAAGATCCGGGCTTCGTCGCCGACGTCGTCTACGACCGGCTCATCTACGGATTCCATCCGTACGGCCGGCCGCCGGGCGGCACGCCGGATTCGCTGCCGAAGATCACCCGCAACGATCTCGTGGCGTTTCATCGCACGTGGTTCGTGCCGAACAACGCGATCCTGGCGATCGTCGGCGACCTGACGTCGGCCGAGATGTTCGCGGGCGCCGAGAAGGCGTTTGGATCGTGGGCGAAGAAGGATGTGCCCGCGCAGACGCAGGCCGACCCGCCCCCGGCCACGCGCCGCATCGTCGTCATCGACAAGCCCGGCGCGGTGCAGACGGAGATCCGCGCGGGACATCTCACGCTGCCGCGCACGTCACCTGACTGGCTGAATCTCGAGTTGCTGATTCGCGTGCTTGGCGGGGAAGGCGCGAACCGGTTGTTCGCCGAATTGCGTACCGACCGCGGCCTGACCTACGGCGCGTCGGCCGATCTGCAGACGTTCAAGTTCGCGGGCGGGTTCGTGGCGTCCACGAACACGCGGACGGAGGCGACGGGCGAAGCGCTGCGCGTGCTGGTCGATCAGCTCTGGCGGCTCCAGCGCGAGACCGTGCGCACGGCCGAACTGCGCGGCGTGAAGGACTACTACTCAGGCAGCTTCCCGCTCACGGTCGAGACGCCCAGCGCGATCGCGTTGCAGGTGTTGAACCAGATCTTCTACGGATTAGATCTGAAGGATCTGGAGCAGTTGCGGGAGCGCGTCGAAGCGGTGACGGTGCAGGACCTGCAGGCCACGGCGCGGAAATGGATCTCGCCGGATCGCCTCTCAATTGTGCTCGTGGGCGATGCGTCGAAGTTCGTCGATCAGCTGAAGGCGCAGGGCTTCGACAACTTCGAGCGGATTCCCATCGACCAGCTCGACCTGACCTCGCCGACGCTCCGAAAGGGCGGTCGAACGGAGCCGGCCGCGGCCGCTCCCGCGCCGGCAGCGTCCTCGCCCACGGCGCTGGATCTCGTCAGGAAGATCGCCGACGCCAAGGGCGGACTCGCGGCCTTGCGCGCGGTCACGAGCGTGGACGTGTCGGCCGACGTGACGATTTCAGGCCAGGGCGCGCCCGTCAGAATGACGACGCGCAATCTCGTATCGTACCCGGGCAAGTTCCGCGTCGAGGCCGATACGCCGAGCGGAAAGATGGTGCAGGTCTTCACGGACGCGGCGGCCTGGATGGAAACGCCCGCCGGCACGATCGAGGCAGACGCCGAGTCGCGCGCCGACTACCGGGCGTCGGCCGCCCGCGACCTGATTCCATTGCTGATCGCGGCCAACGACGGCACGGTGACGGTCACCCAGTTGCCCGGCGAATCCGTGAACGGCGCGCCCGCCGTGGCGCTGCGCTTCGCCATTGGCGCCGGAGGCCCGTTGATCCTGCTGGCCGACGCGAAGACGTTCCAGGTCCGGGAATTGCGGTATCCCACGGCGTCGTCGCCGGACGCGCCGCAGGCGATCGAGCGCTTCGATGACTATCGCGACGTCGGCGGTGTGCGCGTCGCCTTTCACGCGCGCGTCGAGCGCGAAGGCGTCGCGATCGATCGCGTGATCTCCAACGTGCAGTTCAACGCGCCCGTGGCCGCGTCGCTCTTCGTCAAGAAACAGGCGTGAACCCCAGCGGTCCGCGCGTCTTCATCTCCTGTGGCGAAGCCTCGGGGGATCTGTACGCGTCGGCCCTGGTTCGTGCGTTGCGCCAGCGCGCGCCGGGGCTCACGGTCACCGGCTTCGGGGGGCCGCGCCTCGCGTCTGAAGGCGCCGAGCTCGTCGGCACCTACGACGGCCTGACCGTTACCGGCCTGACCGAAGCGCTGTTCGTGCTGAGACGTTCTTTCCAAATGCTGGGACGGATCGAGGCGGCGGCGCGCGCCCAGCGGCCCGATGTGTTCGTCGCCATCGACTTTCCGGATTTCAACTTCCGCCTGCTGCCGCGGATGCGCTCGCTCGGCATCCCGATCGTCTACTACATCAGTCCGCAGCTGTGGGCCTGGCGTCCGCGCCGGATCGAGACCATCAAGAAGTTTGTCGACAAGATGCTCGTGATCTTTCCCTTCGAGGAGGAGATCTACCGCAAGGCGGGCGTGCCGGTGGAGTTTGTCGGTCACCCGCTGATCGAACTGGCCCACGCCGATCAGCCGCGCGACGCGTTCCTTCGCGCCAACGGACTGGATCCCGCGCGGCCGGTCGTCGCGCTGCTGCCGGGCAGCCGGCCGAACGAAATCCGGCATGTGCTGCCGACGCTTCAGGCCGCGGTGCCGAAGATCGCCGCCGCGGTGCCCGGCGTCCAATTCCTTATCGCTCGGGCTCCCGGACTCGACGATGCGCTCTTCGAAGTCGAACGTAGGCCCGGGCTTCAGCCCGGGCGTTCCGTTGTCGTCACCGGCGCCGCCGACAACGTGCTCAGTGCCGCCGATGTCGTGATCACTGCGTCCGGCACCGCGACGGTGCAAACCGCGCTGCACGAGAAACCCATGGTGATCGTCTACCGGGTGTCGCCGCTCACCTACGCGATTGGCAAGCGGCTGGTTGGCGTGACGACGTTCGGGATGGTCAATCTCGTGGCCGGGCGGAAGATCGTGACCGAGCTGATCCAGGACGCTTTCACGCCGGACGCGGTCGCGAACGAGGCGATTACACTCCTGACGTCGCCGGCCCGCATGAGCGCGATGCACGCGGATCTGATCGAGATGAAAGCCCGGCTCGGCGGCGTCGGCGCGACGAGCCGAGCCGCCGACGCGATTCTGGCTGCCGCGCGCAGGTAAACTGTATTCATGAGGCGCTTCATCACCGCCGGCGTTGCCGCGGCGCTGGCCGTCATCCCTCTCCAGGCAACCTCGACCATTCCCACCGATCTCGACGACGTCGTCGCGACCGCCACGCTGATCGTGCGCGGCCGGGTCGTCGATGCGCGGGCCTTCACCGAGATGGCGAACGGACCGGTGATGACCGCGGTGACGATCGCCACGAGCGAAGTGCTCAAAGGCTCCGCCGGCGCGTCGGTGACGTTCCGCGTCCATGGCGGCGAGATCGGACGTTATCGCTACGTGGTGGTTGGCTCGCCGACGTTCGTGGTTGGCGACGAAGCATATTTCTTTCTGAAGCGCACGTCGGCTGGCGCGCTGTGGCCGGTCGGCATGAGCGCCGGCGTGTACCGCGTCTCCGGCACCGTGCGCGCGCCGGTTGTCGCCGGCATCACCGCCACGGCCGGGACGGCCGTGCAGCGCGGCGACATCCGGCGCAAGCCGATGGCCCCCGGCGAATTCGAGAGCCTGGTCAGACTGATGATGAACACGGCCGGCACATCGTCGCCGATGCGGGGGCGCAAATGAGCGCGCGCATTCGGTTGGCGCTGGTCCTGGTGGCCCTGGTCGCGGCGGCGCCCTCGGTCTTCGCCTACTTGTCGCTGGGCACCACCGTGAACGGCCGGAGCGTCCAGACGCGCTGGACGTCGATGCCGATCCGCTACTTCATCACCAACCGCGGCGTGGCCGGCGTGTCGGCGGCCCAGATGCAGGCCGCCGCTGTGGCGTCGTTCTCGACCTGGTCGCAGGTGCCGACGGCGTCGCTCTCCGCGTCGTTTGCCGGGTTCACCAACGCCGAGCCGGTTCGCGATGACGGCGCGACGGTGATCGGATTTCAACCCCACGAGGAACTCGAGCGCACGCTCGGCGTGACGGCGTTCACGCTCGACCGCACGACGGGCACGCTCGTCGAGGCGGACATCTATCTGAACAGCGCCTTCGACTGGTCGGTGGCCGCCTCCGGTGAAGCCAACAAGTTCGACGTCCAGTCCACCCTGACGCACGAGATCGGCCATCTCCTCGGCCTCGGTCACTCGCTGCTCGGAGAAACCGTGCTCCGGCCGGAAGGCGGGCGCCGCGTCACGTCGAAACGGTCGGTGATGTTCCCGATCGCCTACCTGGTCGGCACGACGCTCGATCGCACGCTCCAGGACGATGACATCGCCGGTGTGTCGGATACCTATCCGACCGGGAAGTTCCTGAACTCCACCGGCAGTGTCGCCGGCAGAGTCACGCTCGACGGCGCCGGCGTGTTCGGCGCGCACGTGATCGCCGTCAACACGAAGACCGGCCAGACCGTCGGCGCCTTCACGCTCAACTCCCAGGGGCAATTCACGATGGACGGACTCGAGCCCGGCATCTACGTGCTGCGCGTCGAGCCGATCGACGACGCCGATGTCGGCAGCTTCTTCAATGACGACGCCAAGGTCGACGTGAATTTCCGGGCGGCGTTCTATTCGAAGCTCGTCGCGGTGCCCGTGGGCGGGGCGGGCGCGTCCGCGGAGATCAAGGTGGTTCGCAAGTGAATCGCGCGCGCCTGCTCGTGTTCATCGCCGCGCTGCCGGCGGCAACGCCGGCGTTTGCGCAGTCGCCGCCGAGACTCCTGCTCGACGTGGGCGCCGTCGTGGTCGGCGCCGCCGGCGCCGGAAGCGCGACCGCGAACTACACCGCGCCCGATGGATCACCGGTGCCGCTGTTCTCGCTGTCGAAGTCCGTAGCGCCCGCAATAGGGGTGAACACCCATCTGCAGATCCGGTTGACGCCGCGCGTCGCGCTCGAAGTGACGGGCGAGTGGACGCGGCCGAACCTGCGCACGAAGCTCAGCGGCGATGCGGACGGGGCGGACAACGTCACGGCGACACAGCCGGTTCACCGCTTCGTGCTCGGCGGCGGCGCCGTGGTCCGCTTGAAGCCGTTTGGCAAGTGGCACACCTTCACGCGCGCGAGCGTCGGCTGGTTGCGCGAGCTGTCCGACGACCTCACGCTCTACCAGGACGGCTGGGTCGTCCAGGCCGGCGGCGGCGCCAACTACCAGTGGCAAGAGAAGCGCGGGCACCTGCGCCCGTACGCCATCCGCACGGATCTCTGGCTCGACATCCGGCAGGGCGGCCTGAAATTCTCGACCAAACCGCGGCTGTTCGCGCCGGCGTTCTCCGCCGCGCTGATCCTCAAACTATAGAATAGGAATATGGATAGTTTTCGCACTCGTCGTCAACTGACCGTCGGTTCCGAGCAGGTCGAATACTTCAGTCTCCCCGAGTTGGCTAAAGCGTTTCCGTCGGTGTCGGCGCTGCCGTACTCGATGAAGATCCTGCTCGAAAACCTGCTGCGGCGCGAAGACGGCGCGTTCGTGAGATCGGAAGAGC
>SCUN01000099.1 GCA_004297655.1 Acidobacteriota bacterium
TTCGCGATCGAGCCGTCAGCGGCGAGTTCCGTGACCCAGATGTGCGTGGGCCGGTCCTGTTCCGCCCATCCGCCGCCGTTGTTCCGATACTGCGCTTCGGTGATCACGCGGACATCACTTTTGGGCGGCGCGTTCGGGTCCGGCTTCTGATCATCCTCAGCCTTCCACGAACTGGAGAACGCGATGCGCTTCCCGTCGGGCGACCACATCGGCCCGCCGGCGCCGCGTGCGATGTTCGTCACCGGCTGCGCTTCGCCGCCCGCGAGGTTCAGCACGAAGATCTGCGCGGAGCCGCTCGACGGCCGTGTGAACGCGATGCGCTTGCTGTCGGGCGCCCAGCGCGGGCTCGTGTCGCGCGTGCCCGAGGTGATCGGACGCGGGGCCGCGCTCCCATCGGCGGGCACCAGAAACAGACTCGTCTCGTAGTCGTCGGTCTTCTCGTTTACGACGACGCGCACGTAGGCGACCTGCTTGCCGTCGGGCGACATCTGCGGGTCGGCGATCCACGTGAATTTGAGAATGTCGGCTTCCGTAATGAGGCGTTTCGATTGTGCCAGGGTCCCTGAGTTCCACAGTAAGAGGACCAAGGTGCCAAGGGCACAGAGTGCGAGGCGGCGGCGCATATGCGCGCCATTCTAGCCGCCTATACGGAGGTCCTGCACGACCTTCTGTCCGTCCGTGAGACGAATCGAGACGGCGCCGGTCATGAGCTGCTCGAGGAATGTCGGATCGGTCGACTGCAGCGGGTCCACGTCAGTGACGACGGCGAGGAAGTAGGCGCCGGGCGGCAACCCGGCGACGCGGTACTTGCCGTCGGTGCTGATTCTGACCGCGCCGCTGAATCGGCGCGGCGACGACCACAGATTACGGTCCTGCGAGAAGACCATGACCGAGTACTCCGGCACCGGTCGACCGGCCGCGTCCGTGACGAGGCCCGAAATCTCCGTCAGCCTGTCGGTAATCGACACTGCGAGGTCGCTGACATCCACCGACGGCGACACGCTCAGCGGCACATCGAGCGTGTCGATCCCCTGCGAGACCGCCGACACGGCGCTCCAGCCGGAGACGCCGCCCACTTCAACGCGATACCGGCCGGGAGGCACGTTGACGACGGCGAAACTGCCGTCAGGATTCACCGTCGCTGTGCGCGCACCGAGCGCCGCCTCCGCAATCAGCGGCGCGGGATTCAACTGCACGCGCGCGCCCACACCGAACGGCGGAAGTGGCGCGCCGGTCGAGCGGATGCGGCCGCTCACCCGGGATCCGGTGACGAACTGCAGACGAACGCCCGTCGCATGACCGGCGCTAAGGTCCACTTCCGCCTCGAGCCAGTACTCCGGCGCGTTGGCGTCCGTGGTCTCAGTGCCGCGGCCGAAAAAGAGATAGCGCCCGGGCGCCAGACCGCGCACGGCACCGCGCCCCATCGCGTCCATCCGCACGATGCCCGGACTGAAGTAGAGCGACTGCCGCGAGAGGCTCGCCAAGCCAATGGAGACCTGCGTGATCGGCAGACCGCCGGGGCTCACGCCGATGTACTCCATGTCGAACGCCGGCACCGGCGCGCTGACGATGTCCACGCCGGTGCGCTCTTCGGAGAGTCCGAGCGTGATCGTCTGCGCCATCGTCACGTCCGCGACGCCCGGAAAGTAGGCCATGCCGCGCTGTAGTTGCGGGCCCGCCGCCCGCGTCCCGGCCGGCGGCACTCGGCCGGTCTGCAATTGCGTCTCCGCCAGCTTGAACTCGGCGTCCGTCAGAATCGGCGCGCTCATCGTGCCGGCCCGCGCCGTGTATTCGCCGGGCGGCAGTCCCCAAATGCGATAGTGGCCGCGATCGTCGGTCACCGCCCACGCCGGGCCGCCGGCGGCGCGGATGAACCGCCGCTCGCCCATCACGTACGTCATCTGCTGCACCATCACCTGCGCGCTTGCCAGCGGCGCGCCGGTTTCGTCGCGCACCGTGCCGTCGACGACGCCGCCTTTCGGCACGTCGATGGCGACGTCCAGGAGCTGCTGTCCGTCGATCACGGAGATCGGCGCCGCCGGCGGATTCCCCGGGCGCCGGCTCCCGAGATAGGTCTTCAGATACCCGGGCTTCTCCGCGATGAGCGTGAATCGTCCCGGCGCCAGCCGATCGAACACGAACCGTCCGGCATCGTCGGTCACCGCCTGTCTCACGCCGTTGATCGCGGTGCCGGCGAGCGACACGACCGCGCGGCGGAGCGGCCGCTTCGCGCCGGCCTCGCCAGTCGTGACGGTGCCGCCGATCACGGCCGTTCCGGCGGGCGCCGGCCGCTGCGGCGTCGTGTCGCGCGCGCCCTGCAGCAGAAAGGCCAGGAGCAGCAGTGACGTCATCGGATGCCCTTCGCCGTCAGCTCGACCGACACCCGTTGCCCGGGGGCGATGCGCAGCGCGGTCGCATCCGGTACGAGCGTCGTCAAGAATGAGACGTCGGGCCAGTTTGCCGTGCGCACATCGTGAACCGCCGCGATGAGATACTCGCCGGGGGGCACGTTGGGGATCGCAAATTCGCCGGACACCGCGCTGCGCGCGAGCCTGAACCGCCGGCCGAGCGCGCGGGCATCCGCCCAGAGCGAACGGTCGGACGGAAACAGCATCACCGCAATCGCCGCGTCAGCCGGATCCGTTGACGTGACGCGGCCGGTGATCGCGGCCGGCTGGTCCGTGAAGATCACCCGGACGTTGCTGAGATCCTCGGACACGTCGATCGGCAGATCGGCGGCGTCGCGGCCGCCGATCATCACCGACTGAATCCGCCATGGGAATCCCGGCGGGAAGCTCAAGACCTGCATGACGTACTGGCCCGGCGGAATACCGATGGCCGCAAACGTGCCGAGGGGCGTCGGAATCGCTTGTGCCCCGCCGCCCGCGATGTCCGCGCGGGCGCGCGGCCGCGCGGCACGCAGTCCGAGTGTCAGCCGGGCCAGGTCGGCCTCGGTCGGCCGCGGGCTCGCGCCGACGAACTCGACCTGCCCGCGCACACTCAGGCCCGGCTTCAGCGTGAATGCGAGGTCCTTCACGCCGTCGGGCCCGACGCCGATCGCCTCCGACAGCCAGGCGCCCGGCCCGCCCGGCTCGTTGTGCACGATCCCCGAGGTCGGCGGCCGCGCGGCGACCGGATCCGTCAGGGAGATCAGCGTGTAATTGCCCACGGGCACCGCGGGAAACGTGAAACGGCCCAAGGCGTCGGTCTGCGTGACGGCGGTGTCGAACAGCGCCATGTCGCTCGACACACCAGCGGGCACGAGCCTGAGCCTCGCGCCGCTCGCCGGCGTCCCGCCGGCGAAGATCGTCCCGGATACGGCCGTCGCCCGCACGGGCTGCACGGAAACGTCGATGCCGGTCCGGTCATCGCCGGCCGCGACTTCAACGGGAGCGGCTGCGGTCAACGTCACCGCCGCCGGATGGAACGTCGTCTGGAACACGAAGAGGCTGTCGCCGTCGCGCCGCGGCACGAGGTTGCCGTCGATCAATCCGGCGGATGCGGTCTTCACGAGCGTCCCGCCCACGCGGAAGCCGGTCAGCTCCGCTACCGGCGCCACGGGCGCGCCCGGATTCTGCGCGGCTCTCAATTCGACGATCTTCTGCATCGCCATGTCCGCAGACTCCGACGACATCGACGTCAGCGTCTGCGGCACAAACACGATGTAGCGTCCAGGCGCGAGGCCGCTGAGGCGATACATCCCGCGATCGTCGGTCCGCACGGTCGGTCCATTGATCAGGCGTCCATCGCTCGACATCTGGACGGCGCCGACGACGGTATCGATCACCGGTTCACCCAGGTCGTCGAGCACGAGGCCGCTGATCGCCGCGCTCTTCCAGAGCCGAACGACCAGATCCGGAATGCTCTGCCCGTCCGCGATCAGCAAGGGCTGAGTCGGGCCGCCCGGGCGCCGTTGACCGTAGCCCCCTTCGAGATACGCGCCGATCGTGAACCCGAAGCCGTTCTGGATGAACCCGTTGGGACTGAAGCCGTTCCCGCCGACGGTCACGCGCAACTGGTAGACGCCGGCCGCCAGCTCGCGAAACACATATCGCCCCAGCGAATCCGTCATCTGCCGTCGCGGCTGCGTCGCCGCAGTCGGCGTAGCGCCGTTGACGGCGGCTTCGCTCGCGAGATCCACCAGCGCGCCGGGAATCGGCCGCCCGTCCGCCTGATCGACAACGCGGCCGACGATGATCGCCGTGTTGGCGGGAGTCTGCTGCAGCGAAGCCGCCAGCAGGACGAGCGTCGTCAGTCGCAGCATGTGGGGTTCTGACGAAGCATAAACGAAAAGGGCCGGAGCGATTCGCCCCGGCCCTCATGTCTTGTGACGTGTGACCTGTGACGTGTGACTTGATCAGGTCCGGTTCTTGTGCGTGACGACGTCGTCTTTCTTCTTGCCGAGGCCCTGGATCTGGAGGCCCGTCGCGAGTTCCGGCTTCGGTTCCTTCAGGATTTCCTGGCGGTAGAGCGCGGCCATGCGCTCGTTCTCGGCCTGCAGTTTGCGCGCGCGGAGCTTCTCTTCGCGCGCGTTCTTGGCGATGCCGAGCTCGTCGAGGTCGGTCTGCT
>SCUN01000010.1 GCA_004297655.1 Acidobacteriota bacterium
CGAGAACTCGTTGTTCGAGCGGTAGCGCATCATCGACATCTCGTCGCGCAATTGCATCATCGCCGGCCAGATGTAATCGAAGAACTGGATCTCGACGACGGGCTTGATCCCGCGCGTCGCCATGCCGATCGCGCGGCCGATGATGTTCGCTTCGGCGAGCGGCGAGTTGAACACGCGGTCGCCGCCGTACGCCTTCTGCAATCCGTGCGTGACCTTGAACACGCCGCCCTTGCCCGACACTTCCTTCAAATTGAGCTCGCGCGTGGCATCCGCGACATCCTCGCCGAAGACGACGATGCGCGCGTTCCTCGCCATCTCGTCTTTCATCGTGCGATTGATCGCCGCGACCATCGTGTCCGGCTTGCCCTCCGGAACGGCCGGGGTCTCAAACGCCGCGGAGGAGGGATCCACGGTCGGCGAGTAGACGAAGTCCATCGCCGTGCTCTTGGCGGGCTTTCGCGCTTTGACGGCCGCGTCCGCGGCGTCGTTGACCTCCTTGTTGACCTCGGCGGCGATCGCCGCCAGATCGGCGTCGGTCACGAGACCGGCGTCCTTCATCCGGGCCGCCAGTTTCGCCAGCGGATCGCGCGCGGCTTCCTCGGCGCGCTCCGCCGCCGTCTTGTACAACTTCTCATCGTCGGACAGCGAGTGCGAGTAGGGGCGCACCACCTTGGCGTGCACGAGCGCCGGGCCCTTGCGCGCGCGGCAGTAGGCGACCGCGTCGGTCATCGCCTGGTAGCTCTCGGCGACGTCGGTGCCGTCGCACTTGATGACCTTGAGCCCGGGAAACCCGGAGACGACCGCGGAGATCTCTCCGCCGGGCGTCTGGACTTCGACCGGGACGGAAATCGCGTAGCCGTTGTCTTCGATCATGAAGATGACCGGCAGCTTTCGGACGCACGCCGTGCTCAGCGATTCCCAGAACTCGCCCTCGCTCGACGTGCCGTCGCCGATCGAGGCGTAGACGACTTCGTCCTTCTTGAATGCCTGATCGTCGCCGCGCATTTCGGCGTTGCGCGTGTAGAGGATGCCGGCCTCCGCGCAGCCAACGGCCTGCAGGCACTGCGTACCGGTCGGGCTGGATTGCGAGACGATGTTGAGTTTCTTGTGGCCCCAGTGCGACGGCATCTGGCGGCCGCCGCTGTTCGGGTCGTCGGCGGCGCCGACGCCGCTCAGGAACATCTCGTACGGGGTCATGCCGAGCTGGAGGCAGAGCGCGCGATCGCGGTAGTACGGGAAGAACCAGTCGTACCCGGACTTGAGGGCGAGTCCCGCGGCGACCATGATGGCTTCGTGGCCGGCGCCGCTGATCTGGAAGAAGATCAGGCTCTGGTTCTTCAGCTGGATCTCTTTGTCATCGATCCGCCGCGAGAGCAGCATCGTGCGGTAAATCGCCTTCAAATCCAGGCCGGATGCCGCCGGCGTCGCCATTGTGGCAGTCTTCATACGCCACAAATTATACTCGGTCGATTGCGATGGCCCGCCGCGTTTTGACCAGCCGCTGGGACGAAATGTCCCTCGAACGAATCACCGAGATGGTGTCGCGCAAAGTGATTGCCGGCGCCCGGCAGCGCCTCGCGCAGGTCTGGCTCAAACGCGGGGCGCTCGTCGCCCGGCACGCGCACGACGGCGAGCAGATCACCTACGTGCTCGACGGCGCGCTACGGTATTCGGTCGATGGCGAGGACGTCATGGTCCGCGCCGGCGACGTGCTCGTGATTCCGCCCGGCGCGAAGCACCAGATCACGGTGCTCGAAGACGCGCTGGTGATCAATGCACTGTCGGGCCCTTCCCGCCCGAGTGAACTTTGAACTTCCGCCGCGCGCGCATGAACCGGTATCGGGTGACCGCTGACTGCAACGAGTAGCGCAACCCGCGCGCGCCTTTCAGATAGAGATAGCCCGCGATCAGCCCGCCGAGGTGCGCGAAGTGCGCCACGGTGCCGCCGCCGGAACTGAGGCCCGAGAAGAACGCGAGGCCGCCGAAGATCAGCACCGCGTAGCGCACCTGGACCGGGAACACGAAGAACAGCAGGATCTCCCGCGTGGGAAAGAGCACGGCCCAGGCCATGAGCAGGCCGTAGCAGGCGCCGGACGCGCCGACGGTGGACGCGAGGTACATCGCGCGCGATCCGTCGAACGGCAGGAGCGAGACCGCCAGCACCGTCGCCGCCGCGCCGGTGGCACAGACCATGTAGAACTTCACAAACCCCGACGCGCCCCATCGGCGCTCGAGATCGACGCCGAACATCCACACGATCAGCATGTTGAACAGGATGTGGACCGCGTCGGCGTGTACGAACGCGTACGTGGCGAGCTGCCAGAGCCACCCGCGCATGAGCACGAGCTCCGGCACCAGCCCGAGGTACGTCTGAAAGAACGTTGGCGCGAAGTACGACACGACGAACACCGCGACATTGGCGATAATCAATGCCCGAACCGCCTTCGTCACCGGCCCGGGTCCGAATTGAATCGTGGCGCCCGATGGCGCGGACCGGCTCATCGGTCAGCCTCGCAGCTTCTTCAGAACGCGGTCGGTGGCCTGGCGGAATTCTTCGATGTGCAGGACGTGCGCAGCGATGACGAGCGCGGTCAATCCCGCGCCGATACCGCCGCCGACGCGCATGAGTTTCGGGATCAGGGCCGGCGCGCCGAACGCGCTGTGGAGCGCGGCCTCGGTGTAGTACGCCGCCGCGCCCATCGCCGCGGATGCCACCACCAGCTTGAGCGACACGCGGACGATGTGCGCCGTGTCGAGACCGCCAATGCGCCGCGACAACAGCCAGAAGAGCAATCCCGCGTTGATGGTGGCGGCGATCGCCGTGCCCAGCGGCAGCCCGCGCAAGCCCATGACCTTGTACAGCGCGACGCTGAGGAGCGCGTTCGAGAGCACCGTGGCCACGCTGACAAGTACCGGTGTTCGCGCATCCTTGAGCGAATAGAAGCTCGGCGACAGAATCTTCACGAGCGAGTAGCCGACGATGCCGGGCGCGTAGTAGAAGAGCGCCTGCGACACCATCGCGGACGAATCCGCCTTGAAGTTGCCGTGTTCGAAGATCAACTGCGTGATCGGCAGCGCCAGCACCATCAGGCCCACCGTCGCCGGCACGCTCAGCGCCAGCATGAGCCGCATGCCCCACGACAAGGTTCGGCGCATGTCGTCATGCGAATCGAGCGCGGCGTGCTTCGCCAGGTCGGGGATCGCCGCCGTGGCAATCGCGACGCCGAAGATGCCGACCGGCATGTACATGAAGCGGAACGCGTATGTGAGCGATGACGGCCCGCCTTCGACGCCGGTCGCGAGAATCGTGCTCACGAGGATGTTGATCTGCGCGGCCGCGACGCCGAGCGACCCCGGCCCCATCAAGAGGAGCACTTCCCGCAGGCCCGGATCCTTCGGGTCGAG
>SCUN01000100.1 GCA_004297655.1 Acidobacteriota bacterium
GACTGGCGGGGGGGCGCGGGGGCGCGTCGGCGGCGGGCGCGCGGCAGGGCGGCCGCGGCCAGCAGCAGGCGCGCTGGAACGTCTCGATGAACGCGCAGGTCAACTGGCGGCGCAACGCGAACGACCAGACGTCGGTCTTACCCGCGCTCGGCGGCAGGAGCAGCGGCACGAGCCTGGCCGTGCCGATCGGGCTCAATATCTCCCACGGCCGGGTTCAGCAGACGGTCAACGTCAACTACTCCCGTACGACGAACAAATCGACGAGCCGGTACGCCAACGTCGAAGACATCGCCGGTGGCGCCGGCATCGGCGGCGTCGCCACCGATCCTTTCGATTGGGGCGTGCCGTCACTCTCGTTTTCGACATTCTCCGGAGTGCGCGATCAGGCGGCGACGTCGCGGAGCGACGATCGGCTGACGTTCAGCTATTCCTGGGTGCGCCCAACGGCGAAGCACGCCTTCAGAATCGGCGGCGAATTTCGCCACGACTGGTCCAACAGCCGAAGTGATGCGAATGCCCGGGGCAGCTTTACATTCACCGGGCTGTACTCCTCCGGCCTCGCCGGGTCCGTGCCTCGCGGCGGGTACGACTATGCCGACTTTCTTCTCGGCATGGCGCAGTCCGCGAGCCGGCAGTTTGGTCCGGGCACCGTTCGGCTCCGCAACAAGGCGTTCAGCGTGTTTGCGCAGGATGACTGGCGTCCAAATGCGAAGACGACGATCAGCTATGGCGTGCGGTACGAGCTGGCGCCGCCGTACGTCGAGGCCAGCGGCATGATGGTGAACCTCGACGCCGCGCCGGGATTCACGGCGGTCGCGCCGGTGCGTTCCGGCGAAACCGGACTCTACACGGGCGCGTTTCCCGCCGGCCTCGTCAGGACCGACAAGAACAACATCGCGCCGCGCGTCGGCCTCGCGTATCGGCTCGGCCGTAGCGCCGTGCTGCGCGCAGGCTACGGGCTCAGTTTCAACCAGGGTTCGTACGCGCAGATCGCGCGGCAACTGACCGCGCAGCCGCCGTTCGCCGTCGTGGACACGGCGACCGGCACCAAGTCTTCGGCGCTGCTCCTCGCCAACGCGTTCGCGCACATCGCTCCCAGCACGACCACCAACAACTACGGCATCGACAAGAACTACCAGCTCGGATTGATTCACACCTGGAACGCCAACGTGACCCAGACGCTGTTCAAGGTCTGGACGGTGGATGTCGGCTACACAGGCACGGACGGCGAGCATCTCGACCTGCTACGCGCGCCGAATCGAGGTGCAAGCGGGCTTCTGATTCCCGGCGTGCAGTCGTTCAATTGGCAGACGTCGGAGGGCCATTCGATTCTGCACGCCGTGACGTTCACTGCGCGGCGGCGTCAGTTCAAGGGCCTGAGCTTCGGCGGCAGCTACACGCTCGGAAAATCGATGGACAACACCACGGCTACCGGCGGCGGGGCGACCGTCGCCCAGGACGACAAGAACCTGGCGGCCGAGTGGGGACGGTCGTCGTTCGATCGGCGTCACCAGATCAGCGCCGACCTGACCTACGAGTTGCCGTTCGGTCCGAACAAACCGTTCTTCTCGGGCGGTGGATTCTGGGCGGGGCTGGTGTCCGACTGGACGGTGGGCGCGAACTTCTCGGATAACTCGGGCGCGCCACTGACCGTCCGCGTCACCGGCGCCGTCGCCGACGTTGCCCGCGGCACGAACGGCACGCTTCGGGCCGACTACAACGGTCAGCCGATCGCGCCGGTGACGCGGACGGTCAGTGGCGCGCCCGAGTTATCCGAGAAGTTCGCGCCCACCGTCCAGTCGGACACCAGCCCCGCCCAGAAT
>SCUN01000101.1 GCA_004297655.1 Acidobacteriota bacterium
ACTGGCGGCTCCCGGGCAACGAGGGCTTCGACAAGTCGATCGATCGCGTGAAGTCTCGTCTGGTGACCGCCGGGTTCGTTGAGCTTCCGGGCAGGCCCACGACGCCGATTACGAAGCCCTCGCTGTGGATCGAACCTGCGCCGACACCCAGCCAGGGCTGGGATCAATCCGTCGGCACGCTGGCGATCGTGCGCAACGGGAAGCCCGAAGAGATCGTCCTCTCCCGCGCGAAGGAGCGTCTCGCGCTCGAGATCAACTCCTTTTCCACCCCGGCCGGCGGCGTGATCGCGCCGCTCGTAGACGTGGGCCGCGGCAATGCGGCGGGCGACTACGACGGGAAAGACGTGAAGGGCGCGGTGGTGATCGGCACGGCGGGCGCGAGCCAGCTCTTCACCCAGGCGGTCGTCAATCGCGGCGCGATCGGCGTCGTGTCGATGGCGCCGCTGCCGGGCTACCTCGACAAGAACCCCGACATTCTCCAATGGGGCAGCATTCCGTACGACGAGACCCGCAAGGCCTTCGGATTTCGCGCCACCGAGCGCGCCGCTGCCGCGCTCAAGGCCGCGGCCGCGGAACCCAACCCGCGCGTTCGCGCGGAAGTGGTGACGTCGTTCGCGCGCAAACCGGAACGCACGCTCTCCGCGGAGATTCCCGGCGCCACCGCGCCGAACGAGCGTATCGTCATCGCCGCGCACGTGCAGGAACCGGGCGCGAACGACAACGCGAGCGGCACCGCAACCAACATGGAACTCGCCCGCGCGCTCGTGGTCGGCGTGAACTCCGGGCGGATTCCGAAGCCGGGCCGCACACTGACGTTTCTTTGGGTCAACGAAATCAGCGGCAGCCGGCGCTGGCTGAGCGAGCATCCGAACGAAAAGACCGGCGTGCGCTACATGTTCTCGATGGACATGACCGGCGAGGACATCACGAAAACCGGCGGGCACTTCCTGATCGAACGCTGGCCTGATCCGGGCGCGGTGTGGAGCCGGCCGTGGGATCCACACACGGAATGGGGCGCGGGCCAGGTCAAGGCCGAGACGCTCAAAGGCGATCTGATCAACGACCTGCACATGGCCATCTGCGAGCGCGTCGCGGCCAAGAGCCTGGCCGCGATCAGGCGTCCGTGGGATGTGCGCAGCAATCCGTACGAAGGCGGCAGCGATCACACGCAGTTCGGCAGCGCGGGCATTCCCTCGGTGCTCGACTGGCACTTTACCGATCGCTTCTACCACACGAACCAGGACACGGCTGAGAAGACGAGCCCCGAAGAAATGCGCAACGTCGGCACCGCGGTGGCGACGACGGCGTGGCTGATGGCGACGGCCGACGGCCTGACGTCCACGAGCGTCGGGCAGCTCATCAAGAAGGTGGGCGACGCGCGCGTTGCGATCGAGACGCGCGAGGGCGCGATCGTCCGCGACGGCGTGAAGCCGGAGGAAAACGCGACAATCGTGGCGGCCTGGAAGAAATGGTACGCGGAGGCGGAGAAGAGCGTCGAGCGGCTGACGGTGGCTGCGCCAGGTGGCGGACTGCGAGATCAGTCCGCCCTACGTGGATCGCTGTTGTCGCTGATCGCGATGGATGTTCAGGGGCGATGCGATCAAGTGGACATGGCGCCGATTCCGCTGACGCCGACCAACGTTCTCTGGGCGATCGACGCCCGCTTCTTCTGCAATTGCGCGCTGCATCCGCCGGAACACAAGGAGAATCGCGAAAAGGACCTCGTGCTCTCGCGCGCGCCGATCGCCGGAGACTCCCGCGTCCGGCTCGCCGCCGCGCGGGCGTTGGCGCATCTCGGCCAATGGAGCCCGCTGCTCGTCAATTTGCTGAAAGACTCGAATGCGCTCGTTCGCGCCGAGGCCGCGAACGCGATCGCGCAGGCGGTGCCCGGCGAACTCAAGATCGATCGTCTCATCCTGTTGCGCAGCGCGCTCGCGGAAGAACGAGACGATGAGGCGGCGATGGAGTTACTGGACGCGATGCTGCGCCTGCCGGAAGCGGCGAGGAGTGACGCGGAATTCGTCGCGACCAGCGTGGAGGCAACGCGGCCCGCCGCCAGGATTCTCGGCGCGATCAAAGGCCTCGAGGCCTGGACGCGCAAGCACCGGGGCCAGCCGTTGAATGCGCAGACGCTGATCAACATTCGCGGCGTTATGACGCTCGGGCGCAATGAACTCACTCGCGCCCCGAGCGCGTTCGACGCCAGGCGCAGCGACGCCGATCTCTTCGAGCGTTACGTCCGGATCCGGCGGCTGGCGATCCAGACCCTCCAGAATCTCTCCGACAAGGACGCCGGTGTCATCATTGCCGCCGCCGGCGACGGTGACATGCAGGTTCGGCGCGTCGCGACAATCATGCTCGGTGCGCTGCCGATCGCGGGACCCGATCGCGATACGAAGGCCGAAGCGGCGTTCGAGGCCCGTCTCAAAGATCCCGACCTCCATGTGCGGATCGAAGCCGTCAAGATCGCGGCCCGGCTCGCCGGCACCACCGGCAACTGCGCGCCGATCGAGAATGCTCTCTCCGACAAAGACGATCCTGTCGTGATTCAGGCTCTCGACAGCCTTCCCGTGGTCTGCCGCGATCTGACGGCCAAGGCCGCCGACCTCGCCGACACGCTCGAAGCGTCCAGCCCGATCGTCAAGTGGCCTGTCGCGCTCCATGCGCTGACCGCGCTTTCGCGGCTGGCGCCCGACGAGGCCGCGAAACGAATCGCGAAGAGGGAAATCCAGACCCGCGCGGAATGGCAGATCCGGGCCGCGGTTGCGACGATTGCCGGCAGCACGAAGGACGAAGCCCTGCTGAAGGCACTGGCGGCGGATCCTTCGCCGAACGTTCGGACGTCCGTGCTGGCGGCGCTCGACGCGATGGGCAGCCCCGCGTTGTATCCGGCTGCGATCGAGGCGCTCACGAGCAGGGAGCCGCAGCTCGTGCGTGAGGCCGCGCGACGGCTCGCGGGCGCGCCGCACAGCGATGAAACGGCGATTGCGCTCCTCGAATCGCTCAAGCGGCTGACCGACGAGGGCAAAGACACCTCGCGCGATCCGCGGCTGGCGATCATCGAGCGGCTCCAGGAACAGGCACCCGCCGGCATGCTGGCGCTCATCCAGCCGTACCTGCGCGACTTCGATCCTGAAATCGCAGCCGCGACCAGCAAGCTGCTGGGCGCGCTGGTCCCCGGCGCGACGTTCCGCGCGGAGCCGCAGCTGCGTCAGCCGAAGCAGGCGACGTTGGGCGAGGTGCAGGCGCTGCCGAAACGGGCGGTGTTGATCATGTCGGACGGCGGACGCATCGAGCTGGAGCTGCTCGTTGACGAGGCGCCGATGGCGGTCGCGCGATTTGTCGAGTTGGCGCGAAAGGGGTATTACGACGGTTTGACGTTCCACCGAGTCGTCTCCAATTTCGTGATCCAGGGCGGGAGCCCGGACGCCAACGAATACTCGGGGGATGTACGATTCATGAGAGACGAACTGGGCCGGGTGCCGCATTTGCGGGGGGCCGTGGGGATTTCGACCCGTGGCCGGGATACGGGCGATGCCCAGATCTTTATTGATTTGCTGGACTTACCACGCCTGGACCACGATTACACGGTGTTTGCCAACGTCACCGCCGGGCTCGACCTCGTCGACCACATTCTTGAAGGGGCAGTGATCCAAAAAATAGTTCTATAAGGTCAAGTTTCAGATCGTAGTTGACTCGCCCCTGCACCCCTCAGATACTCCGACTGCTTGTAGTGTCTGTTAGTAACCTATAGGGAGCGGCTCATCCCGGCGTCGCGCGTCAGCGACCGCTGTGGTGTCCGACTGAGGGGGAGAATGGTACGTAAGCTGTTGTCCGTTGGCGTTCTGGCCGCCATGTTTGTGTTTGCCAGCGTTCCTGCCTTTGCACAGGGCAGTTCGACGTCCTCGATTGCGGGGACGGTGATCGACTCGACCGGAGCTGCCATTCCGGGTGCGTCGATCGAAGCGAAGAATGCCGCCACCGGCGCCGTGTTCACCGCGGTCAGCTCAGGTCAGGGCGGATTCCAGATCCCGGCCGTCCCGACGGGCACCTACACCGTCACGGTGACGCTGCAGGGTTTCAAGACTGTCATTCTCAAGGACGTTGTCGTCACGGTCGGTCAGCCGGCCACAGTGTCTGCGAAGCTGGAAGTCGGCGGCGTGTCCGAAACCGTCACGGTTGAAGGCGCGGCGGCGGTCGTTCAGACGCAGCAGACGGCGATCACGTCGACGATCAACACCAAGTCGATCATGAGCTTGCCGCTCACGAGCCGCAACCCGATCGACTTCCTGACGTTCCTGCCGGGCGTGAACGTCGCCGGCACGAACCGCCAGGCGAACGTGAACGGCCTGCCGGGTTCGGCGGTCAACATCACGCTCGACGGCATCAACATTCAGGACAACACCCTGAAGTCGACCGACGGTTTCTTCACGATCGTCCAGCCGCGTCTTGACGCGATCGAGGAAGTGTCGATCACGGGCGCCGCGGCCGGCGCGACCGATGGCCAGGGCGCGATCACGGTGAAGTTCGTGACCAAGTCCGGCACCAACACTTACACGGGCAGCGGCTACAACTACTTCCGCAGTGACAAGCTGAACGAGAACACCTGGTTCAACAAGCGCAACGGCGTGGCGAAGGCCAAGCTCAAGCAGAACCAGACGGGCGGCACCATCGGCGGTCCGATTTCGATCCCGGGCCTCTTCAGCGGCCGCAACCGCGCGTTCTTCTTCACGAACATCGAGAACTTCAACCAGCCGTCGCAGCTGACGCGTCGCCGCACGATTCTCAATCCGGCGGCTCAGGCGGGCACGTTCCGCTACACCTCGTCGACGGGCGTTCGCGAAGTCAACCTGCTGACCCTGGCGGCGGCCAACGGCCAGCTCAATTCGATCGATCCGACGATCAGCAAACTGCTGAGCGACATTCGTACGGCAGCGAGCTCGACGGGCTCGATCACGGATCAGACCGATCCGCTCTATCAGGACTTCAACTACAACGTCGACCAGAAGTCGAACAACTGGTTCCCGACGTTCAAAGTCGATCTGAACTTCACGTCCAACCATCGTCTGTCGGCGGTCTACAACCACGACCTCTTCAACACGAAGCCGGATGCGGCGACCAACGGATTCGATCCGACCTTCCCGGGCTTCCCGGACTTCGGCTCGCAGACCTCGGAACGCCGGGCGCTCTCGACGAAGGTGCGGTCGACGATCGGCCGCAACCTCGTGAACGAAGCGACGTTCGGTTTCCAGAGTTCGCCGGTGCAGTTCTTCCCGGAGCAGAAGACCGCGGCACCGTGGACGGGTTCCCTGGCCAACCAGAAGGGCTTCCAGCTCGGCATCAGCGCGGCGGGCATCACCAACGCCGGCCCGGCGCCGAACGCCCAGAGCCGCAACGTCAACACGTTCATCTATGAAGACACGTTGAACTGGCAGAAGGGGAACCACAGTATCGCCTTGGGCGCGTCGGTGTCGGACTTCCACATCTGGCTGCAGAACATTACGGCGGTTCCGTCCATCACCTTCGGCCTGACGACGGCCGACACGGCGCGGACGATGTTCACGACGGCGAATTTCCCGGGCGCGGCGACCGCCGACCTGAACCGTGCGCAGAGTCTGTACGCCGTGCTCACCGGCCGCATCAGCCAGATCACCGGCAACGCGCGTATTGATGAGAGCACGGGCAATTACGCCTATCAGGGCTCGGCGACGCAGCGCGGCCGTATGATCGAAGCCGGCTTCTACGTGCAGGACGCGTGGAGACTTCGTCCGAACCTGACGATCAACTACGGCCTGCGGTACGAATTGCAGGGTCCGTTCACGGCGTCCAACAGCCTCTACTCGTTCGCCACGGCCGCCGACGCGTTCGGCCGGTCGGGCCTCCGGAGCGGATGCGATGCGGACGAACCGACCGCGCAGACGTGCAACATCTTCAGCGCGACTCTGTCGGGCACGGCGCCGACGTTCCAGAAGCTCGAGAAGGGCTCGAAGGCGTACAACACCGATTACAACAACTTCGCGCCGAGCATCGGCGTGAACTGGACGCCGACGAGCTCGAACCCGCTGCTCAGCAAGATCATGGGCGAAGCGGGCCAGTTCTCGCTGCGCGGCGGCTGGACGCGCGCCTACACCCGTAACGGTCTCAGCGACTTCACGGGCGTGTACAACTCGAACCCGGGCATCCGCATCACAGTGAACCGGTCGGAAGGCCTGGGCAACCTCGGCGCGACGCCGTTGCTGCTCCGGAACGACAGCCAGCTCGGCCCGGCGTCGTTCCCGACCGCCCCGGTCTACCCGATGTCCGGTCTCATCACCGATTCGATCAACGTCTTCGCGCCGAACGTCAAGGTGCCGTACGCCGACACCTACACCGTCGGCGTGCAGCGCGGCATCTCGAAGAACATGGCCGTCGAGGTTCGGTACGTCGGCACACGCAGCCGTGACTCGATCGTCAACTACGACTTGAACGAGACGAACATCATCGAGAACGGCTTCCTGAATGAGTTCAGGAACGCCCAGGCCAACCTGCAGGCGAACATCGCGGCGGGCCGTGGCGCCACGTTCAAGTACTTCGGCGCGGGCACCGGCACGTCGCCCCTGCCGATCTACCTGGCGTACTTCAGCGGCGTGACGGCGGCCAACGCCTCCAACGCGGCGCTGTACACGTCGACGAGCTTCGCGAACACCACGTTCGTGAATCGGCTCGCGAAGTACAACCCGAACCCGTTCGCCGCGGCCGGCGATCTCGGCGGCGCGAACTCCACGCTGCGCGGCAACGCGCTCACCGCGGGTCTGCCGGCGAACTTCTTCTTCGCCAACCCCGACTACCTCGGCGGCGCGAGAATCACCGGCAACGGCGGGTTCACCCGGTTCAACTCGATCCAGTTGGAACTCCGCCGCCGCCTGGCGAACGGATTCCAGTTCAACGCCAACTACGTCTATGGCGTCGGCTACGGCTCCAACCGTTACTCGTTCCGCGTCGCGCGCAAGGAATCGCGCAACACGGGCACGGGCGGCGACGTGCCGCACGCGGTCAAGGCGAACCTCGTGCTGGATCTGCCGTTCGGCAAGGGCCGCCGCTTCGGCGGCAGCGCGGGCGAGATCCTCGATCGGATCATCGGCGGCTGGCAGATCAACTTGAACACGCGCATCCAGAGCGGCCGGTTGCTCGACTTCGGCAACGTCCGGATGGTCGGCTTCGACGCGAAGGAACTGCGCAGCATGTTCAAGCTGCGCCATGACTCGACCGACGGCACCGATCGCATCTACGTGCTGCCGGCCGATCTGATCAGCGAATCGATCAAGGCCTTCAGCGTGAGCGCGACCTCGGCGACCGGCTACGGCTCGCTCGGCGCGCCGTCCGGCAAGTACTTCGCGCCGGCCAACGGCCCGGACTGCATCGAGTCGATCTCGAACAACTACGGCGACTGCGGCGTGCGGACGCTGATCGTGCAGGGCCCGATCCTCAAGGAAACGGATCTGTCGATCGTCAAGACGCTGAAGCTCATCGGGAAGGCTCGCGCCGAGTTCCACGTCGAAGCGCTGAACGTGTTCAACACCGTGAACTTCGTTCCGGTCGGCGGCGTGGGCAGCACGACGCTCAGCGGTTACGAAGTCGGCGGCCTCACGGGCATCAACACCGCCCGCGTCGTTCAGCTGGTGTCGCGTATTACCTGGTAGAACGTCAAGACAGTTCGTACGAACGCCCGGCTCCCTTTGGGGGGTCGGGCGTTTTTTCGTTCGTACGAACTAGAATCGGCGTGTGATTCCTCGCCGAGTCGTCGCTCTTGGCGCCAGCAACCTGACGCGCGCGATCTACACGGTGGTCTCGACGGCACGATCGGCCTGGACGCGCGATCTCGAGTTCGTCGCCGCGCTGGGACTCGGGCGTTCCTACGGCGTGAAGTCCTCGGTATTCGGCCGGGCCGTGCCCGGCATTCTCGAGTCCGGGCTCTGGGCCCAACTCGACGCGATGCCGGCCGCGCCGACCATCGGCTTCATCACCGACGTCGGCAACGACATCATGTACAACATCGACGTCCCGCAGATCCTCGACTGGGTTCGCGAGGCCGCCAGCCGCCTCGAGCGGCACGCCAGCGCCATTGTCATCTGCGGCCTTCCGGTCGAGGGAGAGCGACGACTCACCAGCTGGCAATACCGCTGGCTGCGCTATGTCCTCGTGCCGTCGTGCCGCCTGACCCAGGACGAATTGCAGCGCCGGGCGACGCTCGTCAATGCCGGGCTGCGCGCGATCGCCGCGGAGCGGGGCCATCGATTCGTCGAGCTCGATTCCGAGTGGTACGGCTTCGATCCGATTCACATCCGCTATCCCTATTGGCGGTCCGCCTGGTCGAAGATCCTCGGCGTCGCGGACGCGCGGTGGAAGGGCTCCGTGCCCGAGGCGATCGGTCTCTACGCGCGCCGGCCGCAACGCGAGTGGCTGTTCGGCGTGGAGCTTCGCCAGAATCGACAGGGCCGCCGGCTGGCGGGCGGCGGGCGCGTGTGGCTCTACTAGCACGCGTCGTTTGCGTCTAGAATGAAGCGCCTGCCGTGACCGCTCACCCGCATTCGTGCGCGCTCAGCTTTGTGATCCCGCTCTACAACAGCGCGCTCACGATCTCGAGCCTCGTGCACACCATCGAGTTGCTGTCGGTCGAGGGCGGCCACGAGATCGTGCTCGTCAATGACGGCAGCTCGGACGACACGCGAGACGTCTGCCTCGGTCTCGTCCGCAGCGCGAAAGTGCCCGTGATCTACATCGAGCACGCGCGCAACTTCGGCGAACACAACGCCGTGCTCACCGGCTGGCGCCACGCCAACGGCGCCTACGTCGTGAACCTCGACGATGACGGACAGAATCCGCCGGAGGAGGCGGTGCGCCTCTGGCATCACGCGCGGCAGCACGACCTCGATATCGTCTACGGCCACTACACCGTCAAGCAGCACTCCTGGTTCCGGAATCTGGGCAGCGCGTTTACGAACTGGATGACCGACTGGGCGCTCGACAAGCCGCACGGTTTCTATCTCTCGAGCTTCCGCTGCGTCAGCGCGTTCATCACCAAACGCGTCGTGGACTACGCCGGGCCGTACCCGTATATCGACGGGCTGCTGCTGCAGGTCACGCAGCGGATCGGCTCGATCGTCGTGCGCCACGACGTGCGCCGCGCCGGCGCGAGCGGGTACACTTTCCGCCGGCTCGTGCGGTTGTGGCTCAGCGCGTGGCTGAACTTCTCGCTCGCGCCGCTTCGTGCGGCCACGATCGTCGGACTGCTGCTCGCCGTGGCGGGCGTCTTCGCTTTCATCGGCGTTGTCTGGCTTTGGTACAACAACCGCGGTCCGAGCTACGGCTGGGGCTGGGTCATGTCCGGGCTGCTGCTGTTTTCAGGCACGCAACTCGTCATCCTCGGCCTGATCGGCGAGTACCTCGGCCGGATGTTCCTCACCGTGAATCAACGGCCGCAGTCGGTCGTTCGTGAAGTCGTCAAGAGCTAGACGACGGCCGGTTCGGTCATCGTGACCGTGCACGCGGTCGCGTCGATCTCAACGTCCAATCCAAACGGCACCGTCCACTGGGGCGTGTCGTGGCCGATCATCGCGCCCTGCCACGCGGGCACGCCGAGGGTCTTGATGTGATCCGCGAGAATCTCTTCCATCGTGAGCGCGGCGTAGTTGTCGTTGCCGGGGCCGCATTGGCTGCACATGCCGAAGACCACGCCTTTGGCCTTGTCGAGGATGCCGGCGAGCTTGAGCGACGTCAGCATTCGATCGATGCGATAGAGGTTTTCCTGCACGTCCTCGAGAAACAGGATCGCGCCGGTGTAATCGGGGACGTAGGGTGATCCGAGAATGGCGGTGAGCACCGTGAGATTGCCGCCCATCATCTTCCCGCGGACTTTACCGGGCGTGATCGTGCGCGTGCGGTTGTCGACCTGCGTGAGCGAGTTTCGTTCGCTCAAATCCTTCTTGTTCGACATCGTCACGGCTTCGCCGTTGAAGAGCACGCGCTTGACCCAATCCACCGACCAGGTGTCCCAGCGGCCGAGGCCGACCGGGCCGTGGAATGTGACCAGACCCGTCTTCGCCTGGATCGCGTTGTGGAGGGCCGTGATGTCGCTGTAACCCATCAGCACTTTCGGGTTGCTGCGAATGGCGTTGAAGTCGAGGTGGGGAAGGGCGCGCGCGCTGCCCCAGCCGCCACGAATCGCGATCACGCCCGCCAGGTTGTCGTCTTTGAAGAAACGATTGATGTCTTCGGCGCGGGCTTTGTCGTCGCCGGCGAGATAGCCGTGCTTGTCGCGAAGATGCTCGCCGACCTTCACTTTCAGGCCGAGCCCCTCGAGCGACTCGCGGGCGATGTCCACTTCGACATCCTGGAAGATCGCGGTGGCCGGGGCGACGAGGCCGACCGTGTCGCCCGGTTTGAGGCGCTTCGCCTTGAGCGGGGCGAAGGGCGTCGTGCCCCGTCCGTAGGGCGCAGTGGTTTCGAGCCGCGCCGCCGCCGGCGCCAACGCCGCCGCGCCCGCCAGAGTCGAGGTCTTGAGGAATTCGCGTCGCTGCATGGCAAGAGGATATCGTGTCGGCATGTTGCGAGCGCTACTTGTCGCCCTGGCGTGTGTCACGGCGCCCCAGTCTTCGTGGCTGAGTGTCGGGGAGCCCATCGCGCCCGGCGTTGAGTACTACACGTCGACCGACCAGTCACTGGTCGAGCCTCCCGGACCCACGGCCGTCTACCTTCTCAAGCTCGATCCGAAGAGAGTCGCGCTCGATAGCGTCCACGCGAAGGACCGGATCATGGGGCTCGAGACGGTCGACGCGATCGCGGCGTCCCACAAGGCGATTGCCGCGGTGAATGCCGGATTCTTCAACACCCGGAACGGCGATCCGGCCACCGTGCTGAAGATCTCCGGTGAACTGGTCAGCGACGCCACACAAACCCGCGGCGTCGTCATCATCAATTCTCCGGCGAGTGGACAGACGACGCTCGGGTTCGATCAGCTTGGCGCAAAGCAGGAGCTGCGATTCAAAGCGGGCGGGAAGGACGTGGTCGTGCCGATCGATGGCGTTGATACCACGCGCGCGATCGGCAAGCTGATGCTGTATTCGCCGCTGTACGGACCGGAGTCCGACACCGCGCCGACGGGCACGGAGTGGATCGTGTCTGGTTCGCCGCTCCGCGTGCAGGACGTCCGGTCAAACGCCGGCCACTCGCTTATTCCGAGGGACGGATTCGTGCTCAGCTTCGGCGGCGTCGAGTTGCCCGTCCCGCTGGATCAGTTGCGCCCTCGAGTTCAAGTGAGCCTCAGGACGAACTGGGTCTCGCTGAACGGCGTGAGTGCTTCCGAACTCGACGCGGCCGAACACATCGTGAATGGCGCCGGTCTGCTTCGTCGCCAGGGACGTGTCCTCACTGATTGGACGGCGGAGTCGCTGAGCGGTCCGGCATTTACCGAGACTCGCCATCCCCGAACGCTCATCGGTGTCGACGACAAGGGATTCATCTGGCTCGCGGCGATCGATGGCCGCCAGCCCGATCGGGCCGTCGGCATGAACTTCGCCGAGCTTCAGCGCCTGTGCGACCGCCTTCACCTCACCGATGCGCTCAACCTCGACGGCGGCGGATCGACGTCGATGGTGGTGAAGGGCGAGATCAGGAACAAGCCGTCGGATGCGACCGGACCCAGGCCCGTCAGCGACGCGCTCGTCGTGACCATCCGGTAGATGATCCTGGAAATCTCCGCGATCAGCAGATCGCTCTTCTTCTCGTCGGGCATGCCCCGCGTCATGACAACAAGGATGTAGGGCTCTTTCGCGTAGACGATTGCGGCGTCATGATGAATCGCCGTGATCGTGCCGGTCTTGTGTGCCACGGCAATCTCCGCCGGCACGCCGGCCGGAATGCCGTCGTTGAACTTCTGCCGCTTGAGAATCGCCTGCATCTCGGCGCACGAGCTCTTTGAGCCCGCCGCGCCGTTCGCAATCGCGGTGAGCAAGGTCATGAGCGCTCGCGCGGTCGTCTGATTGCTCATGCCCTTGTCGAAGGCTTTCTGATCTTCGACGCCGCGGAGCACGTTCATGCCGGGCGCCTTCAGTTTCGCCACCGTCGCGCGGATGTTCTCGACGCCGAGCTTTTCCATCAGCACGTTGGTCGCCAGATTGCTGCTGATCGTGATCATCTGCTCGCACAGGTCCCGGTACGACATGGTCTTGCCGATCGCCAGAAACGCCGGTCCGTCGGCCGCCTCGTTCGAGGCCAGCGTGTATTCGCTGCCGTCGACGATACTGTGGAAGATGTTGGAGACGGGGATCTGGTCGTCGAGCTTGATCAGCTTCGCGTCCACCTGGCGGAAGAGCTCGATCATCACCGGCACTTTCATGGTCGAGGCCGCGTGATAGGTCGTGTCGGGGTTGATGAGAATCTCGCCGTGAAGGGCTCCCCCGACCGGGCGGTAGATGACCGAGACTTCGGCGCCCGAGAGGGCGATGATCCGCTCGATCTCGGCTTTGGCGCTGGAAAGGACATCGGGTGTCGTTTTCTGTTGGATGCGCGGGAAAACGACACCCGATGTCGTTTCCAGGGCCAGGAACAGGGCCAGTAGAGTCGTCATGGTGAGTTCATTATTATTGAAGGTCCCGTGACATTCGCAGATCACCTGGCGCGATTTACGCCCGAGGAGTGGACCGAGGCGCTCGAGACCCTCGCTCCGGAGATTCACCCCATCGACCTGGACGCCACGCGGGTCTGGCTCGCGTTCTTTCCGCTCCAGCTACACCTCGCCTTGATGGCGGCCTCGCCGGAAGAGCGGCCGGCGCTCGAGCGGAAGCTCGGCCTGATGGGGCAGTGGCGGCTCGAGGACCACGTCGACACGTCGCACACGTTTCTCCATGGCCATCGCTATTGGCCGCAGACCAGGCGCGCGATTCTCGCGGTGTCGGCAGAGACGTCGTTCCCGGCGACGCTGCCGGAGATCTTCACGCGCGTTGCCGACCACGTTTCGCGGACGTGCTCGGTCGATCGTGACCAATTGCTCGGCATCACGATCGCGGGGCTGATGACGCTGAGACAGTGTGGGGGCGAGAAGTTTGGGATTGATAAGTTGGGGATTGATAAGTTGGGTGCCGCGGTGCGCGTGCAGCTGACGCCCGAGGTCCACGCTCGATCGATTCGTCAGATTCAACGCCGGCGACGCCTGCAGCGCGGGCAAGGCCTCTTCGGGTTTCTGCGAGGGCGCAAGAAGCGGTACCGCATGACGTTTGACGAGAACGCGCCGGATGGCTCGTTCGAGTTGATTGCCGGTCAGGACATCGCGTCCGGCGCGCAGTCGGACAAGCGCGATTACCGCGCGAAGGACAGCCGGTGCATTCCCGGCGAGGGCCCCATTCCCGTCGAGTGCCGCGCGGCGTCCTGCGGCACGTGTTGGGTCGGCGTGCTCGCCGGCGCCGACCGCTTGTCGCCAATCGATCCGGCCGACGAAGGCAAGCGTCTGAAAGTCTTCGGCTATCCCCAGCCCAGGACGAATGACGGCGCGCCGATCATCCGGCTCGCGTGTCAAGCGCGGCCGACGGGTGACGTGACATTCGTCATCCCGCCGTGGAACGGGATTATCGGGAAGATTATTTGATCGTCTCGCCGCGCAGCGCGGCGAGCTCGCGTTCGATACGCGCGCGGATTTGTTTGCGCTCGGCTTCGGTCTTGGCTTCAGCCAGCTCTTGAATGCCCTTCCTCAGTAACTCGAACCCCTTCTGTTCGACGAGCTGCAGCAGGCCCCACTTGATGACATCGCTTGGCGTGAACCCGGCGGAACTGTACATGTCCTTGGGCCGCGTAGACTGCACGAACTCACGGTGCGTCATGCCGGAATGCGGCACGGGCCCGTTGAACAGATCGAAGCTGCCCACGATGTCCTTGAACTTGGGGAATGGCGCGACGGTCGTCGTGTAGAAGCGGAAGGGATTCCGGTCAACCAGGTCCAATTTGGGCGCCGCGTTCACGCCGATCCGGATCTTGTTCAGGTCGATCGGGAGCTGCGGGGGTGTTTGTGACGGGGCGGTCGTCTGTGCCGCGGCTTGCTCGTCGACTCCAGGCAAGAGGAGGAGGAGCTGGAGCGTGAGGGCAGCTGCGGGAACCATCTACGTAATAGGACGCGCGCGCCCCGTCATCGGCTGTTCAGAGCAAGTCGAGTGCCAGCTCGGGCAGCCCGTTCAGCGTGCCCCAGGTGTCCGGATCCTGTGTCAGCAGCGTGTTCAGATACAACGCGACACGGTCGGCCGGGAATTTTTCGGCGATGGTCTTACATGCGGCCGCGGTCTTCTCCGCGGCCGGCGCGGGAACCTCCTCCGACGCGATCAGGCCATTCTCGTGCGCGATGCCCAGCGCGTCGAGAAAGGCGCCCATCATCGGCCGCTCGGCAGCGAGGTGATACGCGATCAGCGCGCGCGTGGCAATCGTTTCAGAAACATCGCTCATGTGAGCGAGCTGTTTGGACTTTCGGTCGAGCGGCTGCGTCTGCACGCTTTTCGGCCGGAACTTCAACTTCTGCGCGATGGCGACGATGGCCTCGACCTGTTGCTCGACGCCATTCTCATCCTGCCAGAACGCGTCGGCCGCCACGAGACGGCGTTCGACGGGCATGTTCTTCCACAACTGCGACGGCCGTACGGACATAGCAGCATCTTATACTGGTCAGATTCATGGCTTCATCCGACGCTGAGCAGGCGGGCCGCCAGGACGCGCTGTTCACGCCACGCTTCTTCACGCTGTTCGCGTTCACGTTCACCGTGTTCGTCTCGATGTTCCAGCTGTTGCCGACGGCGCCGTATCGCATTCTCGCGATCGGCGGCTCGACGGCGGTGGCCGGCCTCTTCCTCGGGCTGCTGACGTACGCCTCCGCGCTGTCGGCGCCGCTCTCCGGGTCCATCGTGGATCGTCTCGGACAGCGCCGCGTGCTCATCGTGACGAGCCTCGTCATCGCGGGCTTCTCGACGCTCTATGCCGTCACGACCGACTACCGGATCATGCTCGGTCTCGTCGTGCTCCACGGCATCTTCTGGTCGGGTCTCCTCACCGCGTCCGGCGCCTACATGGCCGCGATTCTCCCGCCGAGCCGGCGCGCCGAAGGGCTCGGGTACTGGGGCTTCGCGTCGATCTTCGCGATCGGCGTCGCGCCGTCGCTCGGCTTCGTCGTCTATCACTTCGGCTGGTTCACGATGTGTTTCGAGATGGTGGCGCTCAACCTGCTGATGGCGTTCATCGCCTGGCGGTTGCCGGAGCTGCCCGCGCACACGGCATCCGAAGGCCGCGCGCCGTTTGACCTCATCGAGCACGTTCAGCAGTTTCACCAGCACGTCGAGTGGCGCGTCGTGCTGCTGTCGATCACGATGTCGCTCGTCGCGTTCGGCTACGGCGCGCTGACGAGCTTTTCGGCGCTGTTTGCCGACTGGCTCGGCGTCACGCCGCGCGGCCTCTTCCTGATTGCGATGGCGGTGACGATGCTCGGCGGTCGGTTACTGATCGGCCGCGCGATCGATCGCATCGGCCATCGACGCGTGCTGTTGCCATCGCTCGTCGCCTGCGCGGTTGGTATGGCCGTCACCGCCGTGGCCCACGGTCCCGTCGTCCTCGCGCTCGGCGGCGGACTCTTCGGTCTTGGCTTCGGGCTGATGTGGCCGGCGTTTGCGGCGCTCGCGTTGGGTCTGAGCGGTCCGGCGCGCAGCGGCGCCGCGTACGGCGCGATGATCGCCGCGTTCGATACCGGCATCGGAACGGGCTCGTCGGCGCTGGGATCGATCGTCGCCAAATTCGGATATCGTCCGGCTTTCGGGTTTGCCGCCGTGCTGGCCGCGCTGGCGGCGCCGTACTTTTTGCTGGTTGAAAAGAGGTTTACCAGGTGAACGACGCGCATTGCCACTTCTTTTCGGGCGGGTTCTTCCGCGCCATTGGCAAGAGCCTCCCGGATGTCAAAGGCGACGCGGCTCTGGAATTGCCGGCGCGCCTCGGATGGACGGCGCCCGGCGCCGATGAGGCGCTGGCCGATACGTGGAACACGGAACTCGAGCGGCACAACGTCGGTCGCGCCGTGCTCATCGCCAGCGTGGCCGGTGATGAAGCCGCCGTCGCGGCCGCGGCGAGGCGACATCCGAATCGGTTCGTCGGCGCGTTCATGTTCAACCCGTCAACGCCGGATCCGGATCTGCGTATCGAACAGGCCTTCGCGAATCCGCACCTGAGAATGGCGTGCCTGTTTCCCGCCATGCATGGCGTGGACCTGGACGACGCGTCGACCGACGCGGTCTTTGCCGCGGCGCAGCAGCATTCGCGCGCGGTGTTCGTGCACTGCGGCCTGCTCTCGATCGGCGTGCGGAAGAAGCTCGGATTGCCGAGTCCGTTCGACCTCAGGCTCGGCGATCCGCTCGCGGTCGCCGCCATGGCCGCGCATTATCCGCAGGTGCCTGTCATCATTCCGCACTTCGGCGCCGGTCTCTTTCGCGAGGCGCTGATGGCCGCGAGCGCCGCGCCGAACATCCTGCTCGACACGTCGAGCTCGAACAGCTGGATCAAGATGCACGCGAATCTCACGCTGCGCGACGTTTTTGCCCGCGCGCTCGACGTCGTGGGACCGGGGCGCTTGCTGTTCGGGACCGACTCGTCGTTCTTCCCTCGGGGGTGGCAGCGGGGAATCTTCGACGATCAGCAGCGCGCCCTCGGGGATCTCGGCGTGAGCGCCGAAGATCAGGCGAAGATCTTGTGCGGCAATTTCGACAGGGTCTTCAACGAGCACAAGCCGGGAGGTTAGACTGCCGGCATGAAGCCGACCCTGGTTGTCGCCGCCCTCCTTGCTGTTGCGTGTGGATCCGTCCTTTCGGCCCAGGATCAAATTTCCCGCTGGCTGACGCCACGACCTTTGCTCACGACAGGTCTGTCGAATACGTCGAAAGACCTGCCGGCGCTCGACCCCGACGAAGACGACGACCTGACGTTCGGCGATATGCGATCGCTGCCGAGGGACGCATCCGGCGCGTACACGCTGAAACCGGGCGCGTGGCAGATGACGGTGCAGAGCTTCTGTCTGCTGGCCGGTACGACGGGTCCATCCAAGGGCGACGGCTATCTCTACGCGCCGCTCGCCGGGCCGCGAGCCGGCATCATCAACGACATTCTCGACCACTCGGCGGCGCACATGGAGATTCCTCAGGAGGACATCCAGTCGCTGCTGTGGGCGATCCTCGCCCGCGCGCGGTTCTCTCAACTCACGCCGGAACTGCAGAAGGCCGCGTCGGCGTTGCTCACGAGAACCCAGATCGCCACGATTGAGGCGGATGCGAGCGAGCGCATCACCTCGGCGATTCGAGATCAGGTGATTGCGCGACTGCCCCAGCCAGCCGCGGCGATCTTCGACGCGGAGTCGCGGCTGCGCGATGCATTGGCGACCGGCGCCAGCTACGAGGAACAAGCGCGCCTGGCCGTCCGCGATGGCGAGCCGGAGCCCCAGGATGGCGACAGGGACGTTCCAGAAGGCCGATGGTCGATCGCCGGGAATTATCTGATCCGGTTTCTCCCCAGCGATTACACGAAGACGACGATTCAAGTGATGGTGCCTGAGCCCATCGCCACAACGCTCGACTCGAAGCAGCGCATCGTCGCCACGCGTTCGCCGGATGGCTGGGCGACGGAAGCGGTCTACGACGACTCGATCAAGCCCCTCACGATCCCGGGCGATCCTGACTTCAAAGGCTACGCCTTCAAGAAGATCACGGTGAGATATCCGACCGCCGGAGGCATTGAGACGCTGACCGTGGAGAACGCGGGCTGGACGTTCCAGGGCCACTCGAACGGCAAGGGCGAAGTCGGCGACGACGATCAGGGCGGCGCGACCGATCGATACGCAGACTGGGAACGCCGCTACAAGGACGCGAAGAAGGGCTACGACCGTTCGCAACCGCCGTCATCGAAGGACGTCGACCGAGGCACCGATCTCAAACACTACGGGAAGGGCGTCAAGGCCGCGCTTGGCGGGGACCCGACGAAGAAGGCGAGCTGGCTCGAAGATCATTTCAATCGCCTCGGCCGCATGGCCGGCTATGTGCTGTGTCGCCTCGAGGGCGGCTGCGACCCCGGCGGCGACAAGAAGTTCAAGCCGGGCGGCGCCGCCGTCCCAGGCGCGAAGGGCGCGCAGCGTCTGGGAATGTCTGGCCGCTGACACGCGCGCGCCGGTAAAATGCCGGGCATGAAGCGCATTTCGA
>SCUN01000102.1 GCA_004297655.1 Acidobacteriota bacterium
GCTCTTCCGATCTGGCGATTGCGGCACGCGCACGCTCGTGGCGACCGGCCCGACCTACTACAACATGGACTTGAGCGTGACGAAGATCATCCGCCTCATGGGCCGTTCGACGGTGCAGTTCCGCATCGACGCGCTGAACCTGTTCGACTTCGCGGCGTTCACCCCGGTGACGGGCGTAGGCGGCACGACGGCCGACAGCTTCGAAATCACCGGCGCGACGTCGGGACGGGTCATCCAGCTAGTCTCGCGAATCAGCTGGTAACGCCTGGTGAGCAGGTAAGAAGGTAAGCCCGTAAGACGGTAATCAGGTGCCCGGGTGCCACGTCAATTGGTGCCCGGGCATTTTCTGTGTGTGCCCGCTCACCCGGCGCACCAACTCACCCGGTCACCGTCTCACCCTCTCACCACCTCACCCGCTTACCCGCTACTTGATAGCGTGGCAGAGTTCGCAATCCTGCCGGATGACTTTGCCTTCTTTGGATTTGTGCGTGTCGTCGTGACAGCGGAAGCAGCCGGGAAAATCGGTGTGCCCGATGTTGTTCGGATAGGTGCCGAACGTCACGTTCATCGACGGAAAGACGTTGCGCGAGTAGATCGACTGCACGGCCACGGCCGCGCGTTCGACGTCGGGGCGCCGCGTCATGTACACCTGCGGCTGCGCCGTCCGGTAGAACTCCCGGATCTTCGCGGCGATCGCGTCGGTGGCGGTCTGCTGATTCGGATAGCTCCCCTTCACCGCCGCCACGGATTCTCGGCGCACGAACGGGAGGTCGCCCGGCAGATCGCCGACCGATAGGGCCGCGTCGACGGCTTTTTCCGCCGACGAGGCAAACGGATGTCCCGGCCGGTTGTGGCAGTCCACGCAGTCCATCCGGCGGAGTTCGCCCTTGGCCAGGTCGGCCTGCGTCACGCCCTCGGCGACGTACTCGCGGACGTTGCCGTCGCGGTCCTTCAACCGCACCCACGGAATCACCTGCCGCTTCGCGTCGGTCGTGATGTATTCGATTTCCGTCGACGCGCTCGTGTGCCAGTGGATCCCGGTGACCGGCTTGTTGACGCTCTGGCCGCCGCCGATGCGCATCTCCATGACCGTCTCGTTCACAGTGTTCTTCTCATCGTCCCCGTACTCCCGGAACGTGCGGACTTTGTCGCCGTGGAACCGTTCGGGCCAGTGGCACTGTTCGCAGGTTTCACGCGCCGGCCGCAAGTTCTGCACGGGCGACGGAATCGGGCGGTCGTGTGTGTTGAGCGCCACGGCGAAGACCTGCCGGGTGCCGGAGAGCTTCGACTTGACGAACCACGAGGCGCCCGGGCCGATGTGGCAGCCGACGCAGCCGACGCGCGCGTGCGCCCCGGCCTCGAAGGCCTGGTACTGCGGCTGCATGACCTCGTGACACACCGATCCGCAGAACGCCGTGGAGTCCATCACCTCGATGCCGGTGTAGGCGGCCATCGACACGATCACGATGTTGATGAGCGTCAGGACGAAGATGCCGGCGGTCACCGAGCGGTGGTGCGGGTTGTTCAGATCGATGCGCGGCCAGACGTCCGGCTTGCCCGCGGCGACGCGCCGGCGGCGGAGCCAGCCGCCGATCGGAATCAGCAGCAGACCGAGCACGAAGATCGCGGGCAGGATGATGAAGAACACGATGCCCATGTACGGGTTCGAGTGCAGCCCGAAGGCATCCGCGATGAAGAAGATCAGGAAGAGGACCGCGCCGAGTGTTGCGAGCAGAACGCCGACAAGCGAGATCGGGTTACGAGGGAGAGGTATTTTCATCGTTTAGCCGAACACAGCATACAAGATCAGACTGACCAGAATGAGGCCGACGGTGACCGCCACGGTCCCCACCACCGTGCCGAGCCGCACGACCCAGGGTTCGGGCGGCGTCACCGTGACGGCGTCCAGACCGACGGTATCGCGGAGGCGCGCGAACTCGTCGGGCCGCTCCTCCTCGAGCTCTTCGAGCGAGACGCGCCCCGTGAAGATCACGCGGTCCATCGGGAACTTCTCCGGCCGCAGGTGGCCGTTGAAGAAGTGCATCGTGAAGATGAAGCCCACGGCGAGCAGGGCTTCTTCGCTGTGCACGAGCAGCGCCACGTTGAAGACCCAGCCGGGGACGAACCGCGCGAAGAACACCGGGAACCACAGCAGCAGGCCGGATGCGCCGATGATGCCCATGCCCCAGAAGACCGCCCAGTAGTCGAATTTCTCCCAATACGTGTAGCGGTCGAAGCGGGGGCGCGTGCCGCGTCCGAGAAACCACTTCACGTGCTGCACGGCCTCGCGCACGTCGCGCGGCTGCGGCACCATCGAGCGCGGCCCCCACAGCAGCCCCCAGTCGCCGCCGAGGAGGCGGCGGGCCAGCCGAAAGAGGTGCACCGCAAACACGGTGATCAGAATCGACGCCGACACGCGATGCAGCCAGCCGGCGACTTCGAAGCTGCCGAGCAACGCCGCCATCCGCCGCGCCCATTCCTGATCCGCGAAGATGAGCGGCAACCCCGTGGCCGCCAGCCCGAGGAAACTCAGCATCAGGAATCCGTGGAGCAGACGGTCCGTGCTGTCGAATCGGCGAACGTATTTCGTGCTCATGCCTGCCTCGCCTTCCGCTGCCGCTCCCGGAATCCGCGCGGGAACCACAGCGCCGCGTGCAGGCCGAAGACGCCGAACACACCGATGAGCAGCCACTTCATGAACCCCGCGGCGTAGAACAACGTCGGGTTGCGCGCCTTGTCGTGCTTGTCGGCGTGCGGGTCGTACTTCGCGAAGTTGGCGTTCGCGGTCGCGTGGCACTTCCGGCACGTCTCGAGGATCCGGCCGGGCGCGACGGTCGACGCGGGGTCGTTCTTCCCGTGAATATCGTGCGCGCCGTGGCAATCGGAACACGCGGCGACGCGGACGAAGCCCAGCGAGGTCACCTGGCCGTGGAACGTGTCGCGGTAGGTCGTGATCTTGTCGGCGTGGCACGTGCCGCATTCGCGGATCGTGTCGAGCTTCCACGACGGCACGTCGGCGCGTTGAATCTGGTGGGCGGAATGGCAGTCGGCGCAGACCGGGGCTTTGTTGTTGCCCTTCGCGATCGCGGTGCCGTGCACGCCCGTGTCGTAGAGCGCTTTGATGCCCTCATGGCACGCCCCGCAGGTCGCCGGGATGTTGGCGCGGAACACGCGGCTCTCCGCATCCGACTTCTTGCGCACGTCGTGACTGCCGTGACACGACGTGCAATTAGCGGCGACCATCAAGCCGCTCCGGCTGACGGCCTTGCCGTGGATGCTGTCCTTGTAGAGGTCGGCGACGTTGCCGATCGCGATGTGACCGGCGGCGATGACTTTCGGATCGCCGTGGCAGCGCCCGCACGTGGCGGGCAGACTCAGCGGGTACGTGAGCGACTTCGGATCCGTCTTCTCGCGCATCTCATGCATGCTGTGGCAGTCCACGCAGGTCGCGGCGACGCTCCCGGCCGACTGGCGGCGGGCCGCCGCGTGAATGCTGCGGTCGTACTCGGTCACGCGCTCGGCGTGGCACGCGGTGCAATCAGCCTTGGCGAGTTTCGATTCGTGCGGAAAGTCGGTGAACGTCTTCAGGTCGGCGTGACAGTCCACGCATTTCAGATCGAGCGCGCCGTGCACCGAGTCGGTGAACTTCGCCGGGTCGACGAGGACACTGGTGCCGGCGGCCTCGCGCTTCACGTCCGGGTCGGCGTGACACGCGAGGCAGTCGTCGTTGGTGGGACCCGGCGCCGCCTTGGCGGCGCGGGGCGCTGGCGGCGCTGTTCTTGAGGGTGTGGTCTGCTCGGTCGCGGTGACCAGCGAAAACGCCGCGACGTACAGCAGAGAGAAGAGCGCCAGCCAGCGTTTCATACGCCGGCCCCTACTTCTTGTTCAGGGTCATCATGTAGGCGACGAGGGCGTCCAGATCATCCTTCGGAAGATTCGGATACGCCTTCATCGCGGGTTTCCGCTCGGCCTTCGTCTTCGCCGTCATCCCCTTCGGGTCCGTGAGCCATTCACGGATTTCGGCGGCCTTCAACTTGGCGGCGACGCCGTCGAGCGAGCCCTTGGCGTTGCCCTTGCCCGCGATCGAGTGGCAGAGCGAGCACTTCTGATCGGTGTAGACCTTCATGCCCTTGTCGACCAGGGCTTTGTCCTGCGCGAAGGCCGCGCTGCCGACAGCGAGCGCGGCGGCCATTCCCAGTGCGGTGACGAGTGAGCGAGACATATACGGATGTCCTTTCCTTGCCGTTCTTCAATGCACGTTTGTTGCCACACACAAACGGCGGCCAATCGGCCGCCGTTTGTGGTCTTGCGAGGCTTTTTTCGGGTTCGCAGTCTTACTTCTTCAGGCTCAGCATGTACGCCGTCAGCGCGTCGATGTCCGCCTCGGTGAGCTTGTGCGTCTTCAAATACCCGGACATCGGCATCTTCGGCTTGGTCTTGAGCTTGGCCTCGAGTTCGAGCGGGCTCGTCAGCCATTTCCGGATTTCCGCCTCAGAGAGCTTGCTGCCGACACCGTCGAGCTCGGACGCCAGTTTGCCGCCGACGCCGCCCACCTTGTGGCAGGTCGTGCACTTCTGCGCGGTAAAGGTCGCCTTGCCCGCGTCGACCTTCGCGCCCTGGGCCGCCACCAGCGTGCCCATGGCGATGATGCCTGCCACTGTTGCCAGAACGTTTCGCATACTCGTGTTTCTCCTCTTTTTGAAAAAAATGACTGCTACCGGCGCCTCATCAAGCGGACCCAACGCCCTGCGAGCAGTGTAGGTCTCGCACGTGTACCCGCGCAACACGTTGTTGCCGGCGTGGAAGAAGTCGACACAGCCCCGGGTTTTTCCGCAGTGACGATCCGCCGCGACCTCCTGCCCGTGTCTGACGCAGGCCGTCAGCCACGGCGTCTCGCTCTCACGGCTCCACGTAACGCAAAGACTGTGCCCGGTACGCCGATTGCACGACGTTACTCGAACGGCATGTCCCACGAGACTGAACGGCCACTGCTGGACGAGTTGTTGCCGGTGTACGACGTCTCCGACACGGTCGCGACGGCGGTGCAGGCGAGCGCCGCCGCGACGTGGGACGCGCTCATGCGCGCCGATTTGCTCGAGGTCGGCCGCCGAAAACCGCTCGTCGGCCTGCTGAGCGCCGTGCGCGTGCTGCCGGAGATGATCACCGATCTGCTCCGCGGCGGCCCACGCCGCCCGGGTCCGACGCGACTCCGGCTCCGGGATCTGACCGAGATTCCGATGGGCCAGGGCGGATGGGTGCTGCTCGGCGAGCGCCCCGGCGCGGAAATCGCGCTCGGCCTGGTCGGCAAGTTCTGGCTTCCGGTGATCACCTATCGTGACGTCAAGGCCGACGCGTTCCCGACGTTCGCCGAACCGGGTTTCGCCAAGACCATCTACGCCCTGACGGTGCGCCCGATCGACGCGGAGCGGTCGCTCCTCACCGGCACGATGCGCACGGCGACGACCGATGCCTCCGCGCATCGCTGGTTTCAGCGGTACTGGACGCTCGGCGTCGGATCCGGCGCGCACCTGCTCGCCAACGGTCTGCTCGAGATGACACGCGAGCTGGCCGAGCGTTCGTAGGCCGCGCACTCAGCGGCGTATTCGACGAATCACGCCGTCAGCCACTTCGCCGGCGACCAGCACGAACAACGCGACCAAAGTAATGAGCGTCGCCGCCTGCCACAACCCGAGACCAGCCGCGATCCCCACCGCGGCCACGACCCAGATCGACGATGCGGTCGTCAACCCCTGAACGCCCTGTGCGTTATGGAGGATCACGCCGCCGCCGATGAACCCGACGCCGGCCACGACACCCTGCACGACGCGACTCGTGGACGAAGGGTCACCGGTGAGCGTGAGCGCCACCGCGCACACGCCGGCCGCGCCGAGCGCTACGAGCGCATGCGTGCGGAGTCCGGCGGGCTTGCCCGCCAACTCGCGGTTGAGACCGACCGCCGCGCCAGCCGCCGCCGCGAAAAGAAGCCGCCCCGCAAGCACCCAATAGGCCGACAGATCGTTGAACACGTCGCAAACAGCAGTCGCAAATCCGATGCCACGAAAAAACCCGGCCACCTGGAGGTTTCTTCGGTGTTCTTCGACTGACAGAGCCCCGGCAGCGGTGGAACCACGTGGGCACAGTGCTTGCACTGTGATTGGTCATCGGTAAAGGGAGGGCGTGATGCTACGCATCAAGAACATCCTGGTCGCGACTGATTTCAGTGAATGCTCGGAGTCAGCGCTCAATTACGGGCGCGCGATGGCGCAGCGCTTCGGCGCGCGTCTTCACGTGCTGCACACGGTGGAGATCATGCCGCCCGATCTCGTCGGTATGGGCGGCTACGTCTCGGCGGTGCCGCAACTGCAGGCCGACCTCGATAAAGCGGCGCGCGAGCAGCTCGAGGCCTCGGTCACGGCCGACGATCGCCGCAACCTCGGCGCCACGACCGTGCTCAGCACCGGCGAGACGCCGGCGCAGGCGATCGCCGACTACGCCGGCAAGTCCGACATCGACCTGATCGTCATCGGCACGCACGGCCGCCGCGGGCTCTCGCACATCGTGATGGGGTCGGTCGCGGAGAAGGTCGTCCGCATCGCGCCCTGCCCGGTGCTCACCGTGCGCCATCCGGAACGCGAGTTCGTGATTCCGGACCGCGCGGCGAGTCACGGCACGACCGCGCACAACGGCTGATCATGACCGAGCAACTCTTGGCGCCGGCGACGTCGCGCACTGCCATGCAGTGTCTGCTCGACCCGCGGTCCGTCGCGGTCATCGGAGCCTCCCGCACCTCGGGGAGTCTGGGCCGCCGCGTCTTTGACGCACTGGAATCCGGCGGATTCGCCGGCGCCATCTATCCCGTCAACGCGCAGGCCACGGAGATCGGCGGACGCCGATGCTACGCCAGCGCGCGCGACCTGCCGCCGGGCGTCGACCTGGCGGTCATCGCGGTGCCCAGCGCGCATGTGCTGGCCGCCGCCGATGACGCCCTGGCCGCCGGTGTGCGGTCGCTCGTCGTGATCACCGCGGGCTTCGCCGAAACGGGCCCCGTCGGCGCGGAGCTGCAGCGCCAGCTTGCGGCCAAGGTCACCGCCGCCGGCGCGCGCATGGTTGGACCCAATTGCCTGGGCCTCATCAACACGAAGTCGCGCGTGAACGCGTCCTTCTCGCCGGTCTTTCCGCCGCGCGGCCGCGTCGCGCTCTCGTCGCAAAGCGGCGCGCTCGGCCTCACGATTCTGGAACTGGCTCGCGACCGCGGCCTTGGGCTCTCGACGTTCGTCAGCATCGGCAACAAGGCCAATGTGTCGAGCAACGATCTCCTCGAGTACTGGGAGAATGACGCCGAGACCGCGGTCGTCACGCTCTATCTGGAATCGTTCGGCAACCCGCGCAAGTTCGCCGAGCTCGCCCGCCGGATCGGCCGCACGAAGCCCATCATCGCGGTGAAGTCCGGACGCACGCGCGCGGGCGTTCGCGCGGCCAGCAGCCACACCGCGGCGCTCGCCGCCAGCGACGAAGTCGTCGACGCGCTCTTCGAGTCGGCCGGCGTTATTCGCGCCGACACGATCGACGAGATGTTCGACATCGCGTCGGCGGTCTCGATGCAGTCGCTCCCCGCCGGGCGCCACATCGCCATCGTCACCAACGCCGGCGGCCCGGGGATCCTCGCGGTCGATGCCTGCGAACGCGGCGGCCTGAAGGTGTCGGAGTTCACGCGGGCCACACGGGCGACGTTGAAGAGTTTCTTGAATGAAGCGGCGAGCGTGGGGAATCCCGTGGACATGGTCGCGTCGGCGGGTGCCGACGCCTATCGCCGGGCCATCGAGACGGTGCTGTCGGCCGACGAGATCGACGCCGTGATCGTGATTTATACGCCCGTAGACCCGGCGCAGTCCGGCATGATTCTCGACGGGATTCGCGCGGGGATCGCCGGCGCCCGGGCCACGGGCAACGTCAAGCCGGTCGTCGCCTGCCTCATGACCGATGGCGCGCGGCCGGAGCCGCTCGTTGTGGGCGGCGAACGTGTGCCGGTCTACGTGTTTCCCGAGAACGCCGCGCGCGCGTTGTCGAAGGTGACGCGATACGCGGAATGGCGTCACGGCAACTTCGGCCCGGCCACGCGCTTCTCCGACGTGCAGACCGCGCAGGCCCGCGCGTTGTGCGCGAGCGTGATCGCGGCGCGCGGCGATGACTGGCTGCGGCCGGACGAATTGCGGCAACTGCTCGCGGCGTATGGCATCGCCATCACGCCCGGCGTCGCCGTTCGCAGCGCTGACGTCGCCGCCGAGCGCGCCAACGAACTCGGCTACCCGGTCGTCGCCAAGCTCACGTCGCCCAGCCTCGTGCACAAAAGCGATGTCGATGGCGTGCGCGTCGGCCTCGGCAACGACGAGGAGCTGCGCGCGGCGTTCGCGGATCTGATGCGTGTCGCCCAGACGCTCTCGCTCGCGGACGCGGCCGTGCTGCTCCAGCCCATGGTGGGCCGGGGCATCGAGATGATGGTGGGTGTCGCCAACGACCCGCTGTTCGGCGCGGTCGTCGGCTTCGGCCGCGGCGGCACCGATGTCGAGATCGAGCGCGACGTGCACTTCCGCGTCGCGCCGCTGGTCGATCGGGACGCCGACGCGCTCATTCGACAGAGCCGCGCGCTGCCGCGATTGCTGGGCTACCGCGGACGCCCGCCCGCCGATGTACCGGCGCTTCGCGAGTTGCTGCTGCGGGTGTCGCAGCTGGTCACCGACGTCCCGGCCATCGTCGAAATGGATCTCAACCCCGTGATGGCGCTGCCGGTCGGCGAGGGCTGCGCCATCGTCGACGCCCGCGTCCGGTTGGCATCGGACGTGCTTCGGTCAACCGCAGGCGGACGCGGACAGCCCGCCGGGAGCGCGTCATGATGGCGGTGAAGAACATTCTCGTGGCAACGGACTTCGGCCCGGCGGCCGACTCAGCCATCGAATACGGCGCGGAACTCGCCCGCACGCTCGGCGCGACGCTCCATCTCGTGCACGTCGTGGGCGATCGGGAACAACCCGAGCAAGCCTGGCAGGTGCTCGATGCCGCGGTCGCCGCCATGAAGCCCGTGGCCGTCACGCCGATTGTGCTGAACTCATCGAAGACCGCCGCGGCCCTGCTCCACTACGCCGACACGGCGCACATTGATCTGATCATCGCCGGCACGCACGGCAGCCTCGGGTTGCGCGACGCGTTGGACTTCTTCATGGGCAGCGTGGCGCAGAATCTCGTGCGCAATGCGCCGTGCCCGGTGATGACTATGCGAGGGCCGGCCGCCGCGGCAGCCTGATCTGCACGACGGTCCCGGTCGGTCCGCCGGGCGGGTGGCTCTCAATCGACAACTCGCCGCCGTGCGCTTCGACGATCCGCTTCGCGGTCGGGAGCCCGAGGCCCGTGCCGCGGTGCTTCGTGGTGAAGAACGGCTCGAAGATGCGATCCCGCACTTCGGCCGGGATGCCGGGTCCGGCGTCCGTGACGGTCAACTCGAGTTCGTCGGCCGTGGTGCGCGCGGTCACCACAATCCGGCCGGTGTTGTTCATGGCCTGCGCGGCGTTGAGGAGCAGGTTCATCAGCACCAGGCGGAACTGGTCCACGTCTACCACGACGGTCTCGTCGGGCACTTCGGCCATCACAATCTGCACGCCGCGCATCGCCGGGTCCAGTTTGAGCGACGCGGACAGATCCTCGAGAAACGCGCGCATCTCGAGTCCCGTGGGCTTCAACTCGCGCACGCGCGCAAACGTGAGGAGATCGCTCAGCACGGCGTTCAGCGAGTCGATACGAACGACGATGCTGTCGATGAGTTCGCGGCCCTCGGTCGCATCGGGAAACAGCGTGGACAGGAGCTGCACGCCGCCGCGAATGCCGGCTAGCGGATTGCGGACCTCATGCGCGACGACCGCCGCCATCTCGCCAATGCTCGTGAGCGCGGCCTGATCGCGCAGGCGCTGCTCCTGGAGCTTGCGTTGCGTGATGTCGTAGCGGATCGCCATGTACTGCCACGGCTTCCCCTGGTCGTCGAGGAACGGGACGATGGTCGTATCAACCCAATAGAGCGAGCCGTCCTTGGCTCGGTTTCGGAGCTCGCCGCGCCAGACGTGGCCCTGGGCGATGGTCCGCCAGAGCCCGCGCATGAAGTCCTTGCTGTGATAGCCGGAGTTCAGGATCCGGTGGTCCTGGCCGATGAGCTCGGACCGGTCGTATTTCGAGATCTCGCAGAACTTGTCGTTGACGTACTTGATCTTCCCCGGAACGTCGGTGATCGCCACGATGGCGGACTGGTCGAGCGCGTAGCGAATCTGCTCGAGTTCCAACGTGGACGGCGCGGGACGGGATTGGGGCACGATTCTTGAAAGCTATCACGCCCGGAACGCCACGCGCGGCGGGCCTGAGAGCGGGACATTTCGCATCAGCCCGGCATTTTTCGCATTGAGCGCGTAAAATTTCAGGGTGAAGAAGATGGCGAATGAAACCGTCCTGGTCATTGACGACGAGCAGCTGATTCGGCGGTCGGTCTCGAAGCGGCTCTCCGTTGCGGGCTACAACGTCCTCGAGGCCGAGGACGGGCGCTCGGCCGTCGAGCGGGCCGCGCTGGGCGTGGACCTCGCCATCCTGGACTACCGGCTCCCGGACATGGACGGCCTGACCGTGCTGAAGCAGATCCGGCAGATCGATCCGGACGTGCTGGTCATTCTCCTGACCGCATACGCCAGCGTCGAGACGGCCGTCGAGGCGATGAAGCTCGGCGCGTACCACTTCATGAACAAGCCGTTCGATCTCGAGGCGCTCGCCGCGATGGTCGAACAGGCGCTCGAGACCACGCGCCTGCGCCGCGAAGTGCGGCAGTTGCGCGCGAACCAGGCCGAGCCGTACAGCCTCGACCGGATGGTCGGCGACTCGCCGGAGCTGCGCGAGTTCAAGGGCCTGGTGCGGCGCGTCGCGGCGAGCCCGGCATCGACGGTGCTCCTCACCGGCGAGAGCGGCACCGGCAAGGACCTGACGGCGAAGATCATTCACTACTCGAGCACGCGCGCGACGCGGCCGTTCGTCAACATCACCTGCTCGGCGCTGCCCGAGACGCTGCTCGAAAGCGAGCTGTTCGGCCACGAGCGCGGCGCGTTCACCGACGCGCGCCAGCAGAAGAAGGGCCTGCTCGAGCAGGCCGACGGCGGCACGGTGTTCCTCGACGAGATCGGCGAGATGACGGCGCCGCTCCAGGCGAAACTCCTGCGCTTTCTCGAGGAGAAGACCTTCCGCCGCGTGGGCGGCTCGGCCGATGTGCGCGTCGACGTGCGCGTGATCGCGGCCACCAATCGGACGCTCGAAGAAGAAGTGCGCCAGGGCCGGTTCCGCGAGGACCTGTTCTACCGCCTGAACGTGCTGCCGCTGAAGCTGCCGCCGCTCCGCACGCACATTGAAGACGTGCCGGCGCTCGTGAGCTTTTACATCGACATCTTCAACCGTGAGTTCAAGAAGAACGTCCGCGGCGCGTCACCCGCGACGCTGAAGTCGCTCGCGGCATACGGCTGGCCCGGCAACGTGCGCGAACTGCGCAATGCCGTCGAGCGCGCGATGCTGATGGTCTCCGGCGACACGCTCGAACCGGGCGACTTCCCCATCGTCAGCGGCACGACGACCGGCGGGCATCCGGTCGAGTTGCCGGCGAGCGGCCTGAATCTCGACGACATCGAGCGGAGTTTCGTGGTGCAGGCGCTCGAACGCACGGGCTGGAATCAGACGCGCGCGGCGAAGCTCCTCGGCCTCAACCGCGACCAGATTCACTATCGAATCGAGAAGTTCAAGCTGGCGCAGAAGGAAGCGTAGCTGCTACTCGCGCCCGAGCGCGAAGTAGACGGCCACCGGCGCCGCGATCACCGAGACGACGACGCCGAGCGTGAGCCACGGCGCGGCGATCGCCGCGGCCGCGGTCGCCGACATCACGCTGCCGGCCGACGCCGAGAGCCCGGTTCCGAACTCGCGAATCCACGGCCAGAACGTCCGGCCGAGCGAGAGCGCGGCGATGCCCGCGATGCCGATGCCGATACCCTGCACCATCGCGATGGGCCGCGCCGCCTTGCGGCCGGCGTCCTCGTGCGCGCGCAGCTGGGCGCGCCACCAGACGAGCGTGGCGTCCGGCACGGGCGCCGACGCGATCGGCTGCAGGGCCTGATCGTCGCGCATGGCCAGGGCCACGGCCACGACATCCGCGCAGACCTCGCACTCGGCGACATGCGCCAGCGTCTCGGCATCGCAACGATCCGGCCAGCGGTCGGACAGGACGAGATCCAGCACCTCGCGCTCGTGAGCGCACTCGGGCAACTGATCTTTGGCGTTCATCGCTCGGCCCCCAACAGCTGCGCCAGCTTCCGTCGCGCGCGGAACAACAGCGGCTTCACGCTCTCGGCTTTGACCCCGACAACGGCCGCGATTTCCCGATGCGACGAGCCCTGCGCGTACGCGAGCCACAGCATGGCGCGCTCGCGCGGCTTGAGCTGGGCCATCGCGCGGTTGAGATCGGTCCGCTGATCGGCGGTGTCGGCGGAACGATCCGTGCCGGCCAGAAGCTCGACGTCGTGCTCGACCGTGGACGGCCGGGTGCGCGACTGGCGAAATCCGTCGCGGACCAGGTTGGTCGCAATGCGGAACAGGTAGTGGCGCCGGTGCGCGTCGTTCTCGAGCGTGACGTTGGCGCGCAGGAAGCGGTAGAACGTCTCCTGCAGCAGATCGTCGGCGGCCTCGCGGCTGCCGGAGATACGGGTGAGGTAGGCCCACAACGGGCGCGAGTTCCGGTCGTAGAACAACCGGAACTCGTCTTCGTTCATCGTGAGGGCCATCGCGCCGGCACGGTCCGTGTCGAGGGCCCTGGCGAGCGAGAGACGCTCGGCGTCATTGATGGTCAGGTCACGCCAGCTCATGCAGCCTCATTCTCGCATTCCTTTACGAATGTGACGGGGGGGTTCGTTCCGGCGGAGTCGCCGTGTCGAGCAGGCCCATCTTCCACGACAACCCGTAGGCCAGCGCCGCCGACGCGATGAACCCGATGCCGAGCGACTGCCCGATCAGGCCGAAGAAGTGCAGCATTTCCAGGACCTCGCCCGGCGCGGTGACGTTCACCCAGCGGAAGCCGAGTCCGAGCGCCAGGAAGACCACGCCGGCTTGCGCGGACCACAGGATCCGGTTGTACGGCGCGTTGGTGATCTTCATGTTGCCGCCGTTGAGCGACATCGCCGGGCCCGACTTCAGGAAACCGGCGCCGGCCGGGGACTGCACGTAGGCCAGCATCTCCTCGTTCGAGGCGAGCCGGTCAATGACCTTGTTGTGCACCTCGGCCTGCACCTTGGCCTGCCGGCCCCAACGCCGGTGGTCGACGATCGACTTGATGACCCAGGTCACGGCGCCGAGCACGCTGAGGAAGCCCAGGAGGAACGTGAAGCCCTCGATGTTGCTCCGCCACATGTTGATCGCGCTCTGTTCGGGCGTTGGGTTGTAGTAATTGCTGTTGTTGTCACGCACCGTGTATTCGTCGAAGTAGTACTTCGGCGAACGGACGACCTCCGGGTGCTTGGCGAGAAACTGCTGAAGCACCGGGTACGGCGCGAGGTAGTCCGGTTTGCTGAGGAGCGACGGGTCGAGCTTCAGAACGTAGGCCAGTGACGGCGGGTAGCGCTTGAGCACCTCCTCGAGTGCCTCGCGGGTCCGGTCGGCGTTCTGGTCTTCGACGACGATGGTCTGGGGCGCAGGGGTCTGGGCCAGGGCCGGCCGGGGCACCGCCACAAACGAGGCGGCCACCAGGCCGAGGGCAGCAGCGCGAGCAAGAGTGGTCATGCCCGGTAATACGGCGGGAATGGTCAATGGTGAATGGTCAATGGTCAGTGAAGATCTTCATTGACCACTGGCCATTGACCACTGACCATTGGAAAGCATGCCGAGCCGCCGACGCTTCCTGACCACCCTCGGCGCCGCCGGCCTGGGCCTGGCGGCCGCGCCGGCCTGGGCCCAGCAGCGGCGCGCGACGCCCCGGCCGAACGAGTTCGTCTTCGCCCGGCTGCGCTACAACTCCGGCGACTGGGACTACAACCCGAAGGTCGCCGCCAACGTGCTCGACGCGGTCGTGCAATACACGACGATCCCGGTCTACCCGGAGGAAGTCGTCATCACGGCCGACTCCGAGGAGCTCTTCGCCTTCCCGTTCCTCTTCATGACCGGCCATACGCTCGTCCGCTTCAGCGCCGCGGAACGGCGGAATCTCGTGGACTTCGTGGACAACGGCGGCCTGCTCTTCTCCGACGACTGCAACCACGACGTGAACGGTCTGTACGCCAAGTCGTTCGAGACCGAGATGCGCCTCGCCTTTCCGGGGCCCGAGCCCCTCGTGAAGCTGCCGAACTCGCATCCGATCTACCGGTCGTTCTTCCGCTTCCCCGACGGCCCGCCCCAGACCGCCCACGAACTCAACGGGTGGGGCGACGACATGGTCCACGAGTACCTCAAGGGCATTGAGCGCCGCGGCCGCCTGGGCGTCCTCTACTCGAACAAGGACTACGGCTGCGAATGGGACTACGACTGGCGCAACAAACGCTTCCGCGCCGAAGACAACACCAAGTTCGCCGTCAACCTCGTCGTCTACGCGATGGCATGAGATCGGGACTCGTTTTCTGCCCGTGAGTCCCGAAGGGCAAACGAAAACGAGTCCCGATCTCGTTCTACAGCACGTCGCTCCACTTCGGCGCGGCGGCAAACGCGGCGCGGATGAAGCCGACGTGCGAGTAGGCCTGCGGGAAGTTGCCGGTCATCCGGCCTGACGCGGGATCGAAATCTTCGGCCAGCAGACCCAGCGGGCCGAGTGACCTGACCACCGAGTCCATCAGCTCACGCGCCTCCGACATCCGGCCAAGCGTGGCGAACGCCTCGATCAGCCAAAACGTGCACAACATGAACGCCACCGACGGCGTCCCCAGCCCGTCGTCTTCCCGATAGCGCATCAGCCAGCCGCCGTTCGACAGCTCCTGCGAGATGCGATCGACCGTACCGCGGAGACGCGGATCGTCCGGACCGAACAGGCGGAGCGGCGCCATCTGAAGCAAGGACGCGTCGAGGTCGGTCCCATCGTAACGGCCGACGAGCGCCTGCCGCTCCGTGCTGTAGGCGCGCGTCGCGATTTCCTGCTGGATGCGCGCCGCCGCCTCGCGAAATTCGGCTTCGCGGTCCGGCTGGTACCGTTGCGCCACCGCGGCGGCGCGATCCGCGGCGGCCCAGCACATGAGGCTCGAAAAGGTCTGCGCGGTCGGCGCGGTGCGAAACTCCCAGATGCCGGTGTCGGGGGTGCCGGCGACCGCGACGGCGCGCGTCGCCAGCCGCATCAGCAGGTCCAGCGTCGCCGGCGTGCGCTCGGCGCCGAACCGCTCGTCGAAGAAGATCGGCACGAGCGCGAGCACGAGCTCGCCGAAGATGTCGTTCTGCTGATGGCCCATCGCGGCGTTGCCCACCCGCACCGGGCCGTCGCCGTTGAACCCGGCCCAGCCGGTCGCGATGTGCTCCTCCACCGGCCGCTGGCCCGTCACCGAATAGAGCGGCGCGAGGGCCAGGTCCGCCTGCCCGCCAACGATGTTGAGGAGGTAGTTGATGAACTGCTCGCGTTCATCGAAGTGCCCGAGCAGCCGGAACGCGTCGACGACGTAGTAGGCGTCGCGCAGCCAGCAGTAGCGATAGTCCCACGTGCGCCCGCTTTTCGGCGCCTCCGGAATCGACGTCGTCGTCGCCGCGACGATCGCGCCCGTGTCTTCGAAGCAGTGGAGCTTGAGCGCCAGCGCGGATCGAATGACTTCGTGCTGATACCGCGGCGGGATGTTGCATTGCTTGACCCATCGATTCCAGTGCGCGACCGTCAGCTGCCGGAAGCGCTCGCACATTGGCGCCAGCGGCTCCTCGATGGGCTGACCCCAGGTCAAGACGAGTTGGTGGGCCTGCGTGAGCGTGAAGGCCTGGCCGTCGAGGTACGAGAGGGGAATGTCCGTCGTGAGGCGCAGCTCGGAGGCGAACCCCTCAAAACGGACGTGATGCGACCCGACGGTCTCGACTGGCCGGGTCTTCGACCAGCCGCGGACCGGCCGGCATTGCACCGACACGCGCGGCGTCCCCGAGAGCGGCTCGAGTTGCCGCACGATCAGAGGCGGGCGGAACATCCGGCTGTGCTGCTCGAACCGGGGCATGAAGTCACGAACGCGGAAACGGCCGGACGGGGCGTCGAAGGTCGTCTCGAGCACATTCGTGTTGCCCAGATAGCGCATCACGCCTTCCGATCCGTCGGCCGGCCCGACGACCCACTCGCCGCCGTCCGGGTCGAGCAGCGAGCCGAACACGGGCGGCGAATCAAATCGCGGCAGGCACGACCACACGACGGCGCCGCGGGAATCGATCAGCGCACTGCTTTGGCAATTGCCGATGAGCCCCAGCGAGGAGAGATTCGTCATTCGTTCGTTTGACCTCAAATTAATTGTCGCATGACAATAGAGGTTCATGCGCTGGCCTGTCCGACTCACTGCCTCTCTCGTGATCACGCTGGGCCTGCTGACGTGGGGCGCCTCGTACGTCGCGCGGTCCGTCATGCAGTCATGGTTCGAGCGCGATCTGACGCTGCGGGCCGAGCTCGCGATCAACGGGGCGCGGCTCGCGCTGACCAACGCCTGGACGGGCGCGCCGGTCGAGGCGCTGCGAGACGTCCTGGTCGAGATTGCCCAGGACGAACGCGTGCTCGGGGTCGCGGCCTGCCGGGCGGCCGATTTCACGCTGATCGCCGCCACTCCCGGCTTCCCCTCCACATTTGCCTGCGATCGATTCGGCCTGCTCGTCAAGCCAGACGGCGCCGGCGGCAGCTGGCACACGTGGACGGGCACCGACAATTCGGTTCTCGGCGGCACGGTGCACATCACCGCCGCGCCGATCCGGTCCTCCACCGACGTCCTGGGGTATCTCATCCTGATTCACGATCTCGGCTTCGTCAGCCGGCGCCAGGCGCAGGCGGAGCGGCTGCTGCTCGTGGCGTTCGCGGTGCTGGCGCTCACGGCCTCCACCGTCACGCTCATCGCCAACCGCGTCGCGTGGTGGCGGTGGACGCGTGACCTGCGGCTGCTGCTCGGCGGGGGACACGAGTCGCCGGAGTTCCGGCCGCTCATGCGCGACGTGCGCGCGCTCGCCGATCGCATCGCGGCCGATCGCGATATGGACCGCGATGTCGAAGCCTGGACGCCCAAGCGGCTCCGCGACGCCGCCACCCGTCACTTCAACGCGGACCAGGTCATCATCGTCGCCAATCGCGAGCCCTACATCCATCAGCGCACCGAGAGCGGCGGGATCGAGGTGAAGCACCCCGCGAGCGGCCTGGTGACCGCGCTCGAACCCGTCATGCGCGCCTGCTCCGGCGTGTGGATCAGCCATGGCAGCGGCAACGCGGATCGCGAGACCGCCGACGAGCAGGGCCATGTGGCCGTCCCGCCCGATCACCCGTCCTACACGCTGCGGCGCCTGTGGCTCAGCGACGACGAGGAGCGCGGCTACTACTACGGGTTTGCGAACGAGGGACTCTGGGCCCTCTGCCACACCGGCCACACTCGCCCGATGTTCCGCACCGATGATTGGAAGCACTACGAGGCGGTCAATCGTCGCTTTGCCGATGCAGTCGCCGACGAAGCCTCCACGGAGTCGCCCGTCGTCCTTGTGCAGGACTATCACTTCGCGCTCCTGCCCCGACTGATCCGCGAACGGCTGCCCCGAGCGACGATCATCATGTTCTGGCACATCCCGTGGCCCACGGCCGAGCGCTTCGGCATCTGCCCGCAGCGCGAGCACCTGCTCGCCGGCATGCTGGGCGCTGATATCCTCGGCTTCCACACGCAGGCGCACTGCAACAATTTCACCGAGACGGTCGAGCGCTATCTCGAAGCGCGGACCGACAAGGAGCGCGGCGGACTCTCGCACAAAGGACGCATGACCTTCGTGCGGCCGTATCCGATCTCGATCGAGTGGCCGCCGACGAAAGTGCCGGCGGCGCCGTCGCCCGACGCCACACGCGCGGAGGTCTTCGCCGAGCTTGGCCTCTCCGCCAACGCGCTGCTCGGCGTCGGCGTCGACCGGCTCGACTACACGAAGGGCATCGAAGAGCGTCTGCTGGCCGTCGACCGGCTCCTCACGAAGTACCCGGAGTTCCGCGGCCGATTCGTGTTCCTGCAGATCGCGGCGCCCAGCCGGTCGGAAATCGAGCGGTACCAGCAGCTGAGCGACGCCGTGGACGCCCTCGTCGCCCGCATCAACGACCGTTGGGGCACGCCCGGGTATCAGCCGATCATCTATCGGCGACGCCACCACGAGCCTGAGCAGGTCTATCGGTTGTACCGCGCCGCCGATCTCTGCTATGTCAGCAGCATCCACGACGGCATGAATCTCGTCGCGAAGGAGTTCGTCTCCTCGCGCGACGATGACGACGGCGTGCTGGTGCTGAGCCAGTTCACGGGCGCGGCGCTCGAGCTGACCGAGGCGGTGATCGTGAACCCGTACGACATCGACCAAGCCGGCGACGCGCTGGCCGCGGCGCTCGAGATGCCGCCGGCCGAGCGGCGCACGCGCATGCACTACATGCGCGCGCACCTGGCCGAGTTCAACGTCTACCGGTGGGCGGGGCGCATGCTGATCGACGCCGCGCGCCTCCGTAAACGCGAGTCGCTGTGGCAGCGGCTCGCGCCCGCCACGGGCGGCGCGCGAAACGGAGGCGCATGAAACGGCTGCTCGCGCGGCCGCAGCGCCACGTGCTCGAGGCGTTCGCCCGGCGCCGCGTGTTGCTGGCGTTTGATTTTGACGGCACGCTCGCGCCGCTCGTCGCCCGGGCCGCCGACGCAAGCATGCGGCCCCGCACCGCGAAGCTCTTCAACGCCGTCGCGCATCGCTATCCCTGCGTGATCGTCACCGGCCGGCGCGCGCGGGACATCCGCCGCCGGCTCGGTAACGCGCCCGTCGCCGCCGTCGTCGGCAATCACGGCGCCGATTCGGCCATCAACCGCGCGGCCGTGCGGCGAACGGTCGCCGCGGCGCGCCGCGCCATCGCCCCGATCGTCGAGCGCGAGCCCGGCAGTTGGATCGAGAACAAGACCTATTCGCTCTCCGTGCACTTCCGTCCCGGGCCGACCACCGACCGGCACCTTGCGCAATTGCGGCGGGCCGTGGCCACGGTGCCGAAGACCGGCCTCGTGCCCGGCAAGAACGTCCTCAACGTGGTGGCGGCCGACGCGCCGGACAAGGGCGGCGCCGTGGAGCAACTGCTCAGAGCCCTTCGCTGCGACCGCGTGCTGTTTGTCGGCGACGATGAGACCGACGAGCGCGTATTCCGGCATTTGCCGACCTCCAGACTGCTCGGCATCCGGATCGGGCCGGCGCCGCACTCGCGCGCCGCCTATTCGCTCGACCGTCAGTCCGACATCGATACCCTGCTGGCCATGCTCCTCGCGCTCCGGGACGACGAGCAGACGCCGGCGGCCGCGCGACAGGAGCAGTTGGGCGTGCTCGGCGAGGCACTGGAGATCATGCGGGTCTTGTGGTCCCTCGACCACAGGCTCCATCAGCGATCGAAGCGGATGCAGCGCGCGCTCGGGATCACCGGCGAGCAACGGCTTGCGATGCGGCTGGCGCTCCACGCGCCCGGTCTTGCGGCCGGCGATCTGGCCGCGCTCCTGCACGTGCATCCGAGCACGCTCACCGGCATGCTCAAACGCCTGGTGGCCAACGGGTTCATGAAGTCGCGGGCGGACACGGGCGACCGCCGCCGCCTGCGGCTGGACGTCACGCCGAAGGGCGCGCGCGTGCTGCGCGAGTCCGGCCTGTCGATCGAAAGCGCCGTCGCGGCCACGCTCGAGGAGACGCCCGACAGCGAGGTCGCGATCGCGCGGTCGTTTCTGGAAAGAATGTCCGCGAAGCTCTAGACGGCTATTTGGCCCGCTTCTCGAGCACCAGCGCCACGACAAAACCGAGCACGCCCGCGGTCAGCGCGGATCCCAGCCATCCGTACGTGGACGATGCGTTGATGATCCAGGCACCGGCAAAGAAGACGATCCAGCCGGCCCACGCGGCCGCGCGCTGACGGCCGGTCCGCGGCGGCGGATCGGGCGTGATGCCCAGCCGGCGCTGCATTTCCGGATCCGACAGAGGTCCCATGATGAGCCCGCCGCCGCCACCGCCGCGCGGACCCGAGGGCCGATCGACCGCGCCGCACTTCGGGCAGTTGGCGACGCCCTCGCCGAGGGCGAGGTACTCCTCACGGCAGCGCTTGCACGTGATGAATCGGCTCATCGCACCCGTCTATTGAAACGCGCCGCCGACCATGATCTTGCGGATCTGGCACCACGACGCGCCGTGCGACACGGCCTGGCCCTGCACGGGCTGCCCTTTCGCGTCGCCGCCGACGCCGAACTGCCGCCAGTATTTCGGTCCGGCCACCGCGGTGAGATTCGCCCAGAAGTCGGTCGTGATCGCGTTGTAGGTCACGTTCGTGACCGCGCGCGTCTTCTTGCCGTTCTTGATTTCCCAGAAGGCGCTGCCGCCGAACTGGCCGTTGTAGCGCTGCTGGTCGATCGAGAAGCTGCCGGAGCCTTCGATGAGCACGCCGTCCTTCACGTCGGCGATCATCTCTTCGGGCGTCGGCCCCTTCGGATCGGCTTCGAGATGCACGTTCGGCATCCGGAGGAACGGATACTGCGCCCAGCTGCTGGCCTGCGTGCAGCCGCGGCTCTGCTTCTCGCCGATGTAGTGCGCGACCTCGCGGTTGGTCGACACGCCGACGAGAATCCCGTCCTTGATGATGTCGAACTTTGTCGTCTTCACGCCGTCATCGTCGTAGCCCACGGTCGCGCGGCCGCCGGGGCGCACCTTGTCGCCCGTGACGTTGAGGAGCTTCGATCCGTACTTGAGCTTGTTGATGCTGTCGAGCTTCACGAAGCTCGTGCCGGCGTAGTTCGCCTCGTAGCCCATGATGCGATCGAGTTCGGTCGCATGCGCGATGATCTCGTGAATCGTGAGCGCGAGATGCGACGGCGTCAGGATGAGGTCCTTCACGCCCGGGGTGATCGGCGTCGCGGTCGCGAGCTCGATGGCTTCATCGACCGTCTGGTCGACGTTGTCCATCATGCCGTCGATCTCGACCAGTTCCCAGCCGCCCATGCCGCCGGGCATCGCGTACTGTCGGGTCCGCGTGGTGTCGCCGCGCTTGGCCGTCACGCTGAAGCTCGGGTTGGTCTGGAACAACTCCTGCTCGATGTAGGAGCCCTCCGTCGACGCGAAGTACTTCCATTCGCCGCTGAAGTTCGCCGACGCCGTGGCGCTGACGACGTCCTTATGCTTGATCGCGGCCTGAACGACCGCCTGGAGCGCGTTTTCCTTGTCGCTCTGCGACATCGCGCGCGGGTCCTTCTGCATTTCCGTCGACCAGTTCACCTGGTAGGCCGGCACCGGCGCCAGAATCAGGTCGCGCTTCTTTGCGATCGCACTCGCCTTGGCGACGTCGGTCGCGAGGCGCGTGATTCTGCGAATCTCCTCCTCGGTCACGATCGGGCTGCTCGCAAATCCGAAGACGCCGCTGTGGACGACGCGCACGCCGAAGCCCGCCGCGGTCGTGCCGCCGGAGCCGAGCGTCTCGCCGCCGCCGAATCCGCCACCGAACCCACCGCCGCCG
>SCUN01000103.1 GCA_004297655.1 Acidobacteriota bacterium
GATCCGTCGATCAAGCTCGTCGCGAGCGGATCGAGTAACTACGGCGCCGACTGGCGCCTGTGGAATCGCACGGTCCTGCAGACGCTGCGCAACCAGATCGACTACATCGCGTTGCACACCTACATCAACAACAGCGCGAACGACTTCGAGCGGTACCTCGGCACGGCGCAGCAGAACGTCGATCTCTACATCGAGACGACCGCGAACCAGATCAAGGAAGTGATGACGGGCCCGAATCCGCGGCCGATCTACATCGCCTACGACGAGTGGAACGTGTGGTACCGGACCGGCAATTCGCAGAAACTCGAGGAGATCTACAACTTCGAAGACGCCGTCGCCATGGGCGGGTTCTTCAACTCGTTCATTCGCCGTGCCGACGTGGTGAAGATGGCGAACATCGCGCAGCTCGTGAACGTCATCGCGCCGATCATGGCGAACAAGACCGGCATGTTTCTCCAGCCGATCTACTTCCCCATCGCGGAGTACGGCAAACAACGGAACAACACCGCGCTCGACGCGTGGGTGTCGTCGCCGACCTACAAGCTGCCGAACCGTCCCGTCGAGCCGAAGTACCTCGACGTGTCATCGACCTGGAATCCGGCGACGCGGGAGATCTTCGTCAACGTCGTCAATCGCAGCAAGGACAAGGACATCGTCACGTCAATCGAGACGCAGGGCCTCACGCGCGAAGGCACGGTCAATGTCTGGAAGATGAACTACCCGGACCTCAAAGCGACGCACACCTATGGCGACGACAAGAAAGTGCGCCCCGCGCTCGCGCTGACCGACGGCCAATCGTCCGCCCCGGCGATGACCTACACCTTCCCTGCCCACTCCCTCACGATCCTCCGCATCAAGGTGCGGTAGGGGGACAGACCCCTTAAGAGACCTGTCCCCCGCCTGCGGAAAACCTGTGGAAAAGGGGTCCGTCCCCCTAACGCCACGGTCTGGGGAGACTGAGCAGGTTCGCGAGCAACTGGTAGGCGCCCGGAGTGCCGGCCGGGAGCTGGCGCCAGAGGCCGAGGCCCAGGTAGTACCAGCGGCCCTTGCCGAATTTCGCCTCGACCAAGCCGCCGAGCTGCCCGCCGGGATTGTCCGGGAACGAATCGGTCATCGACACGAGGTCCGTGTACTTCGGATCCTTCTTGCCGAGGAAGTACTGGCCGCGTTCCTGCGTCCAGTCCTGCCACTGCGTCAGACCGATCTCGTTCGGAAAGTTGAACACCTGATGGCTCGGCTGGAGGAGCTTCACGGGCACGTTCTCGTCATTCACCCGCCCGCTGACGCCGCTGCCGCCGATCTGCGCCGGATACGGCCCGTACTGCGCCTGATTGAACTCGTTCTTGTTGTACTGAACGATCACCGTGCCGCCGCGACTGACGTAGTCGAGCAGCCGGCGGTTGTAGGCGCGCAGATCGTTGCGGCGCTCGTACGCGCGCACACCGGTCATGATCAGGTCGTACTTCGACAGGTCGCCCCACGCCAGTTCGTTCGTCTCGATGAACGTGAGCTTCGCGCCGAGCTGCTCGATCGCCGGCGGCACCTGATCGCCCACGCCGTTGATGTACCCGACCTTGAGCCCCGGCGCGATCGTCACGTTCATGACCTTCATCGACACTTCCGCCGGCTTGATGACCTGCCGGCGCTGAACGTGCGGGTAGTCGATCTCCTGATACCCCGAGCTGAACTTCACGTCGCCCGTCGACTTCGACGTCACCACGGCCGCCACCGCGTAGTCACCGGTCTTCGCCGCGCGCGGCGCGGTCACCAGGAAGCGCGCGGACATCGACTCATCTTCCTTCTCAAACGCGAGACTCGTTGCGGCCGGTTGCGCCGTCCAGCCGGCCGGCAGACTCAGTGACACCGACGCGTCCGCGGCGCCCTTGGCGCCGTTGGTGACCGAGACAAACACCTCCCGCACGACCGGCCGCACGGAATTGACCGGCACGATCGCGAGCGACGGCGTCACCGACACCGAAAAGGCCGGCACGACGTTGAGCTCCATCTTCTTGTCGCCGAAGTAGATGTCCTTCACATAGCGATATTCGACCGGCACATCGCGCGTCACATCGACGCTGCCGGCGCGAATCGTGAGCGCCACATGAAACGGCGTCGGCGCGAAGGGCACGCCGAACGGCACGTCCGGATTCATCGGATACGCCGCCAGGTTCTTCGGATTCTTCCAATAATTGTCCTGAAAGTACGGCTCGGTCAGTTTCGCGTTGGCGGGAATCGTCCCGTTCGAGGTGCACGTGAACACCGCGTCCTTCTTCGCCGAGCCCGGCGCGCACGGTGTCGCGCCGGTCACGCCGAAGATCTTGACGTCGGTCACGCTGATGTCGGTCGCGCCGCGGTTGATCGCCGCGATCTGCAGCCGCACCGGCTGCCCCGCCACCACCAGCCCGTCGTCGGCCGCGGCGGCGACCGTGACGCCGTGCGCCAGCAGGACGGCGTTCTCGTAGTCGCCCTCCTTCACTTTCAAACGAAAGTCGATCTCGTACCTCGCCACTTCGGTGAGCGCCATCGTGCCCAGGTCGGCGCGCAACTTGCGGATCGCCGCGAGCCCCGCCTCGATCGGCGCCGCCGTGCGCGCGTCGTTGCCATAGTCAAACGCCTGCTTTGCCTGCGACGCCTGGTCCGCGATGTTCGCCAACGCGCTCGTCAGCGCCGCCGGCGGATTTGCGCCCGCGTACTTCGCGAGACCCTGGATCGTCACGTCGATGCCGTCGAAAAACGACGTCTCGTCCTTGTCCTTCTGCGCCGCCATCGACGGCGTCGTCGCCATCAACGTGTACGCGCCGCCGCCCGGGAACCCGCCGCCCGGTCCGCCCGGCCCGCCGGCCCCGGCGGGCTGCCCTCCACGACCCGCCGCGCCTTGCGCCGCTGCTCCGGCGGGGGGCGCCGGCGCCGCGCCGCGGCCACCGCCACGTCCCGCGGGGGCGAAGCCCGGCAGCGCCGGCACGCCACCCATGCCCTGGCACTTGTGATTGCTGCGCGCGTCCGCGCTGATCTCCGCGTACGTGCGCGAAATCAGCGGATCGTAGATGTTCGAGTCCACCCGGCACACATGCGCCGGCGCCGGAGTCGGATTCGCCCCGCGGCCGCCGCCCGCGCCGGCGAAGTACAGCTTGTAGGGCTGCCACGGGCGCAGGCCCTCGCGAATCTGCTCCGGGTACTTCGTCGGGTCGCCGGCCGCCAGATACCCTTCGCGCGCCAGAATCGTCGTCGCTTCGTGCGCGCGATCGCCGCCGCCGCCCTGGATGTTCATCGTCAGGATCACGTCCGGCCGGAACATCCGCAGGAAGCGCACGTAGTCGCCGACGATGCCCTCGCGTCCCCATTTCTGGATGACTTCCTCCGGCGAGAACGAATAGCCGTAGTCGATCGCGCGGGTGAAGTACTGCTCGGCGCCGTCGAGCTTGTGCGCCGCGAGCAGCTCCGACGTGCGCAGCACGCCGATGTCGCGGAAGAGCTCGGGGCCGATCTCGTTCTGGCCGCCTTCGCCGCGGTTGTTCTGCACGTCGATGACGCGCATGCCTTGCCCGTAGCCATACAGCGCGAAGAGCGCGTTCGTCTCGTCATCGGGATGCGCCGGCGCCTGCAGATACGTGCCGGCGACGCCGAGCTTGCGGATCGCCAGCCCCAGCGCCGCGTGCCCGCTCTCGTCCGATTGAATGGAGTAGTTCTTCCGATTCTGCGCATCGAGCCGGCTCCCCGCGAGCGGCACCAGCATGAGCGCGAGGGCAGCGAAGAACGCTGAAGACAGGACGACCCGAGGCTTGGACATACTTAGGCTCCCTAACTAAAAAGGGAGTGTAGAGGGGGACACCCCTCAGAGCAAGAGCTTGATCAGCTGAATCTGTCCGGCGTGATAGGCGGAGTGACAGCTGATGCCCAGCACCAGATTGAGACGATCCTCGTCGCTCAAGGGAGACGAGACCTTCCCCGCTTCGATGTCGGCGACAGTCCTGGCAAGCTTCGCCTGGAGGGCCGCGAGCTCCGTCGTGATCTTCTTCCACGACAGCTTCTTGCCATCGGCCAACGGGAACCAGTCCTCTCCCTTCAGCAGAAACGGCTCGATCTCGGTGCCCAGGAGCCGCCCGCGAATCGAGTGGACGTAGAACGCGTGATGCAGTGTGATCTCCGCGATGTTGTGGGCCTTGCCGCCTTTTCGCCGCGGACGTTTGAACGCCGTCGTCGACGACACACCGGTCGTCGCCGCCTTGATATCGGCGCCGTGCCAGGCGCCGGGGCCATAGCCTTCCGTGAGAATGCGAGTGAGCGTCATGCCGCTAGCGTAAAGCTAGCGCGCGGCGCGGTCTTGGAGAATATTGCGGCGGAACGCGCGGGGCGACACGCCCGCCGCGCGATGGAACGTCCGCACGAAGTTGGACAGATCCGCGAAGCCCGACTCCTGCGCGATATCGGTCACGGATCGATCGCCGTCGGCCAGCAGCTTTGCCGCGCGCCGCAAACGGCTGCGCACCAGATACTGATGCGGCGTCACGCCGAGCACCGCGGAAAACACGCGAAGGAAATGGAAGGCACTCAGGCCCGCGCCGGCCGCCATCTGCGCCAGGGCGAGTTGGCGCGATGGATCCGCGTCGATCTCAATCGCGGCGCGCACCGCGCGGCGCCGATCCGCGTGTGACACGCGCGCGCCGAGCGGCGCGGGCTTCCCGGAGACCAGCGCGGTCAGCCGGGACGCGATCAGCAACCCGATCTCTTCGAGCGAACCCTCCGCGCGCCCATCAGCCACAGCCTGGGCCCGCTCGGCCCACACGGCCAACTCCGGACGCGGCGATAGCCCGCCCGTCCGCCACACGTCGGCACCGGCCCCCACCTCCGCGGCCGCCTCCGGCGTCAAATGAAACGACAGACACTCGTCGCCGCACAGATGATGGTCGTGCGAACACATGTACTCGTCGCCGGCGTGTCCGACTACGAACGACCCCGCGACCAGTTCGAACGTTCGCCCGCGCGACGTGTATGCAAACCCGCCTCGGCGGACGTATGACAAGGAATACGAGTCATGGGCTTCGGGGAACGGCACGTCGCCAGGACCCGCGTCACAGCGGTAATCGACCACGGTGACCGCGCCGCGCTCGAGGACATTGACCGTAGCCATGAACCGAAAGAGTGTGACACAGTAGCGCCCATTCAGGAGTGAGTATGCCGATCCGACGCAGGGCCCAGGCCCTGTTCCTGCTTTCCATTCTTGTCGCCGCCTCCACGCTCGTGGCCGCGCAGCAAGGCCCTCTCTCGACGCGGATTCCCGCGGATCCGCAGATCACGGTTGGCAGGCTCCCCAACGGCCTGCGCTACTACATCCGCCGGAACGCCAAGCCCGAGCAGCGCGCCGAGCTCCGGCTCGTCGTCAACGCGGGCTCGCTGCTCGAAGACGATGACCAGAAGGGGCTGGCGCATTTCGTCGAGCACATGGCCTTCAACGGCACCAAGAACTTCCCGAAGCAGGCGCTCGTGGACTTCCTCGAATCGATCGGCATGCGATTCGGCGCCGACGTCAACGCCGGCACGAACTTCGACGACACGACCTTCATGCTGCAGGTGCCGACCGACAAGCCGGCGATTCTCGACCGCTCGATTCTGATTCTCGAAGATTGGGCGCACAACGTCACGTTCGAGCCCGCCGAGATCGACAAGGAGCGCGGCGTCGTCCTGGAAGAGTGGCGGCTCGGCCGAGGCGCCGAGGCGCGGCTGCAGGACAAGCAGTTCCCGATCCTGCTGAAGGGCTCGCGTTACGCCGACCGCCTGCCGATCGGCGACCCGGACATTCTGCGCACCTTCAAGCACGATCGGCTGACGGCCTTCTACAAGGACTGGTACCGTCCCGACGTCATGGCCGTCGTCGCGGTGGGCGATTTCGATCCGGCCGTGGTCGAGGCGCTCGTGAAGTCGCACTTCTCCGGGCTGGCGGCGCCGAAATCACCGAAGACGCGCACGGTCTTTCCGGTGCCAAGTCAACCGGGCACGTCGTTCGCGATCGCCAGCGACAAGGAAATGCCGAGCACGACGGTCGAGGTCTACGCGAAGTACCCGGCCGAAGATCAGACGACGATCGGCAGTTACCGGCGACAGATCGTGAACAACCTGTTTGGCGGGCTGCTCTCCGCGCGGTTTGGCGAAATGACGCAGAAGCCCGACGCGCCGTTCCTCGCCGCCGGCACCGGACGTGGATCGTTCGTGCGCTCGGCGGAAGCGACGTCGCTCTCCGCGCTCGTGAAGGAAGACGGCGTGGCGCGCGGACTCGAGGCGCTGTTCGCCGAGACGGCGCGCGTGGCGCAGTTCGGATTCACGGCCTCGGAATTGGACCGGCAGAAGCAGAACATCCTGCGCGGCCTGGAACGCGCGGTCGCCGAAAAGGACAAGCAGGCGTCGGGCGGGCTCGCGGATGAGTACGTGCGCAACTTCCTCACCAACGAGCCGATCCCCGGCATCGTCTACGAGCACCAGCTCTATCAGCGCTTTCTGCCCGAGATCACGCTCGCCGAGCTCAACGCGCTGGCGAAGACGTGGATGCCGGAGACCAACCGCGTCGTGGTCGTCAGCGCGCCGGACAAAACGGGATTGAAGCTCCCGACCGCCGCCGAGCTCTCGAGCGCGATGACCGGCGCCGCCGCGAAACCGCTGACGGCGTACGTAGATGCGGTTGGCGCGGCGCCGTTCTTCTCCGCAACCCCGACGCCCGGCACCGTGACGAAGACCGCGACGAAAGACGCGGTCGGCATTACGGAGTGGACGCTGTCGAATGGCGCGCGCGTCGTCCTCAAGCCCACGGACTTCAAGCAGGACGAGATCCTTTTCCGCGCGACCAGCCCCGGCGGAAATTCGCTGGCGAGCGACGCGGATTTCGTCGCGGCCAGTTCGGCGGCGCAGTTGATCGCGGCCGGCGGCCTCGGGCAGTTGAGCTCGATCGAACTGCGCAAGGCGCTGACGGGCAAGATCGCGTCGGCCTCGCCCTTCATCGACGAACTGACCGAAGGGTTGAGCGGCGCGGCGTCGCCGAAGGATCTCGAGACGCTGTTCCAGATCATCTATCTGCGCTTCACCGCCCCGCGGGCAGACCCGGTGATCTTCAACACGATGATCACGCAATCCAGGGCCGTGCTCGCGAACCAGGCGGCCGACCCCGCCTACGCGTTCTTCACCACGCTGCAGTCGGTCCTGTCGCAGGATCATCCGCGCTCGAAGCCAATGACCGTCGAGACGCTCGACAAGATGAACCTCGATACGTCGCTCGCCTTTTACAAGGATCGCTTCGCCGACGCGAGCGACTTCACGTTCCTGTTTATCGGCAGCTTCGACCCCGCGGTGATGAAGCCGCTCGTTGAGAAGTACCTGGCCTCGTTGCCGGCGACGCACCGGACGGAAACCTGGAAGGACGTCGGGCGCCGCACGCCGACGACGGTTGTCGAACGCACCGTGCGAAAAGGCCTGGAGCCGAAGAGCCAGGCGGCGATCATCTTCAGCGGGCCGGCCGAGTACAACCAGACGCAGCGCGTCGCAATGCGCGCGCTCGGCTACGTGCTGAATAACCGTCTGCGCGAGAGACTCCGCGAGGACCTGGGCGGCACCTACAGCGTGAACGCGTCGGGCGGCCTTTCGAGAGATCCGCGCCAGGAATACACGTTCGACATCGAATTCGGATGCGACCCCCAGCGGGTCGAGGCACTGGTGAAAACCGTCTTCGAGGAAATCGAGAAGCTGAAGGCGAGCGGGCCGACCGAGAAAGAACTTGGTGACGTCCGCGAGACATTCGTGCGCGGATTCGACCAGGACACGAAGACCAACGGCTTCTGGATCGGCCAGATCGCGGCGAAGTACCAGTACGGCGAGGACCCGGCGACACTGCTGGCCGTGCCGGATTACTACCGGAAGATCGACGCCGCGCTCGTGCAGAGCGCGGCGAAGACCTACCTGGACATGAAGCGCTACGTGAAGGTGACGCTGGTTCCGGAAAAATGACGCGGATTCCGGAAAAGTAGCCGGCGGGCTTCAGCCCGCCGGTCGCGCAGGGCTGAAGCCCTGCGCCTACTTCTTGGAGAAGCTGAACCGCACGCCGCCGCCGGATTCGAGGCCGCCGATCGTGCCCGACTCGGCGCCGGTGACGTTGGCCTGCGCGCCGGAATAGCGAACGAATGCACCGATGGCGATCGACGGGATCACGCGGAACGACAGATCGAAGCCGCCGATGGCGCCGATGAACGACTTGCTGACCGAGCCTTTGGTGATCGCGATCGTCGGCTGCGCAATCGACGTGCCTTCGGTCACCGTAAACGCGCCGATCGTGTCGTGTTTCACCATCGCCACGGCCGGGCCGCCGAAGATACGGACCGTGACTTTGCCGGAACTCGGCAGCGTGTACATCGCCAGCAGGCCGACCCAGGTCTGCGTCGACTTCATGCCGGGGGTCGTCGTCGAGACCGTGCGCGGCGCGTCGAAGAACAGCGGATGCGGCACGGACGCGGCGAGCGCGCTGTCGCTCGTGGCCGAGCGGAGCGACACGCTGGCGCCGACGGCCAGCCGGCCGCGAATCGGCTTGCCGGCCGTGACGTCCACGAGCAGGCCGCCGCTCACATCACGGCGCTCGGCGACCGCCGCGTTCTGGTTGTAGATCGTCGCGGTCGCCTGGCTCGTCACGAGCGTGGTGTTCATGAGTCCGCCGGCGCTCACGCCCAGGAAGAACGACTCGTTGTAGGTGGACGCCGCCGCGGGCGCCGCCGGGGTCTGCGCGTACGCACTGGTTGCCGTCAAGACCGCGGCGAGGGCCGCGGCGCCAATCACTCGTGACATCGGAATCTCCAAGCAGCCCTAGAACGGCCGCGCGCGTGAACTGATCCAAACGTTCTTGTAGATGGCGCCCGGCGTCGACGCCGACTCGGCGCCGCTGCGGCCCGACGGCGCGCCGATGTAGGCGTACCACGGGCTCGGGCGATAGGTGCCATGCGTCGCCGGCACGCCGACGTTATAGAGGATCGTGCCGGTCGCGCTGCCCTGACGCACCGTGAGGCGCACCTCGCTGCCCCAGCTGAACTTCCAGAAATACACCGTGTTCGGATCGAGGTTGATCGCTGAGTTCAGGCGCGTGGTGGTGTCGGGCTCGTAGCGCACGTCGAGAGCGTCGGCCGAGCCGTACAAGCAGCGGAACGTGATCGCGTTCGGCGGGAAGCCGGCTGACCCGCGGTACTGGATGTCAACGCGGTACGGATCGGTAATGAAATCCGCGCCGTCCGATGACATGGCGAAGACCTTGTTCTTGTCGCCCGCCGCGTTCGGCCGGAGGCCCGAGACTTCCACCGAGAACTCCCCGGCCGTCACCGAACCGGGGATGAGGTAGCGGACGTAGCTCGTCGAGGTGTCCGTCCGGATGCCGTTCGCCACAAACGTGGTCGTGCCGACCCGCTCGCCGACGGTGGCGCCGTTGTAGAGCGGATCGAACACCTCACCGGTGCGAATGTAGCCGCCGTTGGGCGAAACGAATTTGGCGGTCGAGGACCACGGGCCGACCCGCGAGTCGTATTCCGCGCGCACGCGCCAGGTGTAGTTCTTCTGAAAATCCAGGGTGGCCGTGACTTGATACGACGGCGAACTGACGAGGCTTGACTGCTCCACGCGCGTGCCGGCCTCGTTGAACAGCTCAAACCGGTACTGGAGCGCGGCCGTGCCGGCGCCGGTCGCCGCGGACGCGACGAGGGTGGGCGCCGAGGTCACCTGCGCGCTGTTGATCGGCGAGGTCGGGACCGGCGCCGTGACGTTCAGTGTGGAGCCGTCGGAGGCCGACGTCGCCGCCACCGACGGCGTGGGTGGTGCGGTGGGCGCCGCTGCGCGGTTGCAGGCCGCCGCCACGGCGAGGCCGCAGAGGACTGATGCGATGAGCAGGAAACGGGATGACGGCATTCGAACTCCTAGGAGCGCCCAGCATACCAAGCCGTCCGGCGCAGTTTCAATGTCGAATTTGTCACGCGGCTTAATTATCGCGTAGAAAATCGGTTACGATGGTCGCGCATGGACTCGCTCAGACACCGGCCCGGACGCCCGTCGAAATACGGCCGGCCGTCGCGCGCCGTGACCGTCACGCTGCCGGAAGACGTCATCACGCAGCTGCAGAGCCTGGACAACGGCGATCTCGGTCTCGGGATCGTCACGCTGGTCGAGCGCCTGGGCACGCCGTCGCGCGCCGACGCGCCGATCGCCGGCGTGTCGCGCTACGGCAAGCACTCCGTCATCGTGGTGCCGCCGCTCAATGCGCTGAAGAAGTTGCCGGGCGTTGAGTTGGTGCCGGTCGGCGGCGGCAAAGCGCTGATCTCCCTGACGAAGCCGCATTCGATCGCGCAGCTCGAACTCGCCCTGCGCGACGCGGCGGAGCAAACCCGGGTGGGCAGCGCCGACCGCAGCGCCCTTGAAGCGGTTGCCGACATTCTCCGGAAAGCCCGCGTCTCCCGCGGCGTCTCGCTCCAAGAGCGCACCATCATGGTGCTCGAGCCGAAACGCCAGCGCCGGCGCGCCTAGTTCAGTCGACCTTGGCGGACCAGAGATACAGGCGGTTGATGCCGAGCTGGATGAAGCCGCGGCTCGTCGGCTCGACGCCGACCGCGCCCACGCGCGGATTCCTGAACTGCGACACTTCCGTCAGACCGCCGGCCTCGACGCGGAAGGCCGCGACGCGCACGGGCGTCGGCTCATCGGCCCACGTCGCGACGAGCAGATTCGTCCCCGGGTCGAACGCGATCGCCGGCACCGACGGCACGGTCGCGCGGCCCAGGACCTTCCCGCTCGACGGATCGATCGCCACGATGTTCTGGTAGTAGGCCGCGAAGATGTAGCGGCCCGACGGGTCCGCCTCGATGTAGACCGGCGTCACGACTTTCTCCGACGTCGGAAACGACGAGAGCGCGTGCGTCTTCGCGTCGATCGAGAACAGGCCTGGCGTCTTGGCCTGCATCAGGAACACTCGCCCGGGCACCGCTTCAAGCCCGCCGCCCTGCCAGCCGGGCAGATCGACGATGGCGCCGGGCTCCCCTGTCGCGGCGTCGTACACGTTCACCCGCGGCGCGCGCGAGGTGACGTAGATCTCCCGGCGCGTGGGCTCGTAGGTCATGTCCGACGCGCGCACATGCGCAAAGAGTTTCGGCTCGGTCAGCGCCTCCACGCTGACGTAGCCGACATCCTCCACCGTCGTGAAGAAGACGCGGCCCAGCTCGGGCGCGAACTCGATGTGGCGGATGTCCATCTTGAACATCGGCCCCTTCCACACCGGCTGTGCCTCGCCGACGTTCACCCAGAACAAGCCTCGATCCGAGGCCGCATACAACCGATTGGCCTTCGCATCAAAGGCGAACGTGCGCAACGGCTGGCCGTCAACACCGGCGTCAATCGAGGCGACGTTCGAATACACCGGGCCGCCCGACTGGGCCGAGACCGCGGCAACGCTGACGCAGAGAGCGAGCACGACGAATCGGAATCGAGTCATGGCCTGATACCTAGCAAGTTGCGTTCCAGCTCGAGTGTCACCTGGAACAGTATGATGATGCGTGACCATTCGCACGTACCGCGCGGGGTCCTCCGTTGAGGACTACTGCCGCGCCTGCAAGACGGACCGGATCCACACCGTCATCGCCGCCAGCACCGAGGGGCACCCGATCCGCGTCCAGTGCGGGTTCTGCCGGAGCGAGCACAACTACCGCGGCGGTCCGCGGCTCGAAAACGAGCCCGCCCCGGCCGCGCGCGAACGGGAGCGCCTTACCGGCACCTCCGGCGCGTCGTACGTCGTCAAGGAGCCCATCGTGAGTGAACAAGAAGTGAGCGACTCGCCCCACGCGGATCTCGAGCGGCTGTTGCGCCGCGTCATCCGCGAGGAAGCCGGCATCACGCCGGTCACGCCGGCGCCGAAATGGCGCGGCGGCACGCTCGTGCTGAAGCCGGGCGACGACTCGCTCGCCGACAAGTCCTGGCCGATCGAGACGTTCTTCCACAAGGTCGTGATGCTGCGCAATCGGTTGCGCACGCTCGAGCAGCAGGTCAACGCGTCGGACCTGCCGGAGGACATGAAGGTCAAGCTCCAGGGCTACATCAGCGGCTGTTACGGCTCGCTCACGAGCTTCAATGTGCTGTTTGCCGACGAGGCGGATCAGTTCAAAGGCGGCGGTGAATAACGGGTAGACTGGTTGGATGGCTTCCGCAACATTTGCCTCATTAGAGCTTTCCCCGTCCCTGGTCGCGGCCGTCAGCGCGCTCGGCTACGAAGAACCCACGCCGATCCAGCGTGAGGCCATTCCGGTCCTCCTGTCCGGCCGGGACCTCGTCGGCCAGGCCGGCACCGGCACAGGCAAGACGGCGGCGTTCGCGCTGCCGCTCCTGAACCGGCTGCTCGCCGAGAAGCCGCACGCCAAAGCCGGCAAGGACGCGGCGCGCTTCCCGCCCGTGCGCGCGCTCGTGCTCGTGCCGACCCGCGAGCTCGCGATGCAGGTGGCGGAAGCGATTCACAAGTACTCGAAAGGCACCCAGCTCACGGTCGTCCCCTGCTACGGCGGCGCACCGATGGACCAGCAGATCCGCGCGCTCATGCGCGGCGCCAGCGTCGTCGTCGCCACGCCGGGACGCGCGATCGATCATCTGAAGCGCAAGACGCTCGACCTGTCGCAGCTGTCCATGCTCGTCCTCGACGAGGCCGACGAGATGCTCGACATGGGTTTTGCCGAGGATCTCGAGACGATCATCGGCGCGACGCCGGAAACGCGCCAGACGGCGCTGTTTGCCGCGACCATGGCGCCGAGAATCGCGGCCATCGCGAACCAGCATCTGCGCCAGCCGGCGCGCGTGACGATCGCGCGGGAGAAGCGCGCGGCCGGCAAGTTACCCCAGATCCGGCAGGTCGCCTACATCGTGGCGCGCGCGCAGAAGATCGAGGCGTTCGGCCGCGTGCTCGAGTTCGAGAATCCGAAGTCGGCGATCGTGTTCTGCCGCACCCGAGTTGAAGTTGACGAGCTGACCGACACCTTGAAGTCGCACGGCTACAGCGCGCAGGCGATTCACGGCGGCATGGAACAGCGTCAGCGCGACAAGGTCATGGGCCTGTTCCGCGCCGGCAAGTGCGACATGCTGATCGCGACCGACGTCGCTGCGCGCGGGCTCGACATCGAGCACGTCTCGCACGTCATCAACTACGATCCGCCCAACGCGCCGGAAGTCTACGTGCACCGCATCGGCCGCACCGGCCGGGCGGGGCGCGAGGGCGTGGCGATCACGTTCGCGGATCATCGCGAGCGCCGGTTCCTGCGCAACATCGAGAACCTCACGAAGCAGCCAATTGAGATGCTGCCGCTGCCGACGGCATCGGACCTGAAGGCGCGGCGGCTCGAAACGACGCGTGCCGCCCTCAAGGAGCGCATCGAAGCGGGCGGACTCGACGAGGAGAAGAAGTTCATCCAGTCGCTGACGCACGACTTCGACGTCGCGGAGATCGCGGCGGCCGCCATCGCGCTGGCGTTCGCGTCAGAGCCGGACGTGCCGGAGATCGAGATCCCGGAGCCGCCGCCGTCGCGGCCGTACAAATCCCAGCCGTACCAGAGCCGCGGCGATCGTCCCGAGCGCGGCAGCAAGCCGTACAAGGGCGCGCGGCCGAAGACCGGCGGGGCCGAAGGGTCGCATGAGGGCGTCGATCTCTCGGACATCGCGGTGCTCCGCATCGGCGTCGGCAAGAAGGCCGGCGTGGGTCCCGGCGACCTGGTCGGCGCGATCGCCGGCGAGGCGGGCATTCCGTCGCGCCTGATCGGCGCGATTCGCGTCGCGCACGATCACTCGCTCGTGCAGGTGCCGGCGCAGCTGTTCGATCAGATTGCGGGCGCGCTCAAGAAGGCCACGATTCGCGGCAAGCGCGTCGACGTGAGCCGCGATCCAAGCTAGCGCGTATTGCCGTAGATCAGATAGTTGATCATGAACTTGAAGGCTTCGTTCGACGGATCCACGGCGTAGAAGCCGCTGCCGCTCCATTCCATGTAGTCGCCGATGTCCATGTTGTAGTCGATGACGACGCGCAGCGGCTTGGCCGGGTCGTTGTCGCGGTAGATGCCGTAGAACTCGCCGTAGAGGCCGCGCTGCCCCAGCTACCCGGATACGGAATGTGCAGCGACGGGATCTCGAAGAACGTGTTGAAGATCGGGTGCGACTTCTCCAGCCGGACGACTTTGGCGTCGGGCAGCACCTTGTGAATGGCCGCGTCGAAGACCGCCCACTCGTTTTCGTAGTGGAAGTCGTCGATGATCAGGAACCCGCCCTTTTCGATGTACTTCCGCAGTGTGGCCGCTTCCGCATCGCTCGGATACCAATAGCCCGGCTCGGAGATGTAGGCGATCGGGTTCCGGAAGAGCTCGGGGTCATCCATGCGCAGGATGTTCGTGCCCTTCGCGTTGAGGCGCATGTTGGTGATCAGGCTGAGGATCCCGCCGAGGTTCTGCTCCATCTCGGGATAGTCGTACGACCAGCCGGGATAGTAGTCGTAGCTCAGCCGCGCGAACGTGAAGCTGCCGTCGTAGGGCGACACGCGGCCGCCGGGCACAAAGCGGCCGCCGCCAAAGCGCTGCGCCGACAACGACGACATGGTCGCCATGACAACCAGCGCGACCATCGCGAGGTTCGTACGAACACGTGACGTTCGTACGAACACTCGCCGACTGCTCGAACCGCCGTTACCGGCCGCCGCCACCGCGGGAACCCGCCGGCTTCGGCGCTTCCGTCGGAGCCGGGTTCTTCACGTACTTGTCGAGCCACGCGCCCCACCGCGCCCAGTTGTCGAGCAGCGTCTCTCTCGACACCTGGCCGTGGTCTTCGAACGGATACATGTAGAGCGCGGCGGTCTTGCCAAGGCCCTGCAGCGCGTGCAGCAGCCGGATCGAGTTGTCCGGATCGGTGCCCACGTTCTGATCGTGCAGGTTGTGATACATGAGCAACGCGCCCGTCAGGTTGTTCGCGTACATGAACGGCGACATGCCGAGGTAGACCTGCGGCGCGTCCCACAGGAGACGCCGCTCGTTCTGGAAGCCCATCGGCGTGAACGTGCGGTTGTAGTTGCCGTCGCCGGCGATGCCGGCCTTGAAGAACGGCGTGTGCACCATCGCGTTGACCGTCGAGAACGCGCCGTAACTGTGGCCGCCGATCGCCAGACGGTCCTTGTCGACCAGCCCGCGCCGGTCGAGCTCCTGGATCACGGTGAACAGGTCGTTCCGGAGATCGTTCACGTAGTTGTTGTTCATCGCGCCGGCCGCGCCGACGATCGGCGCGTCGGGTTCGACGACCGCGTAGCCGAGCCGCGTGAAGTAGACGGCCGAGCGCGCGTTGAAATCGCGGAACGCGTTCTTGTTGAACGTCCGATCGGGCGTGTCGTACTGGTCCTGGCTCGTAAACTCCGCCGGATAGAACCAGAAGATCGCAGGCAGCTTGGCGCCCGGTTTGGTATTGGGCGGCAGCGTGACGTTGACCTTGAACTTGAATCCGTCGGGACGCGTGACGTAGAAGCGCTCGCGGATCGCCGCCGTCAGGTCTTCGGCCGGATCGACGTTCTTCGTGATCTCCTTCCGCACGCCCTCGGCGACAAACGCGGTCTGCTCCACGGCGGTCGGGGATTCCTTCGCGACCAGGAACTTCTTCGCGTCCGGATCGAGAATCGCGACCACGGCCTCGTAGACGCCGTCGTTGCTGCCCTCGAAGATGCGGGTCTTCTCGCCGGTCTTGATGTTGAAGCGATCGATGAACGCTTTCGGTCCCACCTGCTCGGGCGTCTTGTCGTAGAGCGTGCCGTCGTAGAAGACGGCGGTCTTGTCGGCCGACATCAGCACCGCGCCGCCGCCACCGCCGCCGCCGCGTCCGCCGCCGCCCGCGCGGCCGCCGCCACCCCCGCGGACCGAGGCGATCGTGCCGGGGTTCGCGGTGACGTCATCGGTCCGGAACCGCGCCAGCGTGAACTTCTCGGCCGTGTTCGCGAGATTGACGGCGTAGTCGATCGAATTCTGTCCCTGCGTCTCGCGCCAGAAGATCATCG
>SCUN01000104.1 GCA_004297655.1 Acidobacteriota bacterium
CTGCGCGGGATGTACGCGTAAACAAGTCAGAAGTCACACGTCATACGTCACAAGTTCGAGAATTGTGACGTGTGACCTGTGACGTGTGAATTGACTATTCGTTCTTCGCGGCCGACCGGAGCATCATCGTCGCCGCGATCAGCACGACGCCGACGACCAGCCACCGGACCCAGTAGATCGGCAGCGACGTGAAGACGTAGGCCGCCAGCAGCACACCGGGGATGCCGCCGATCGCGAGCCCGAGCGCGGCGCGTCGCGAGTAGGCCTGGTTCTGGACGAACCGCGCGCTGGCGACCGGCATCAGGAACGCGCACGAGCCCATCATGATCGGGAAGGCCGCCTTGGCGTTCATGCCCAGCAGGCCCACGAGAATCATGCAGGGCGCATACATGCCGATGCCCAGCGTCATCAGCGCGCCGAGCAGGAAATTGCCGGCGAGACCGATGGCGAGTTTCGACCCTTCGAGCCCGAGCGTGCCCTCTCCGGCGCCACCGGTGACGAGCGTCGCGCCGCCGCCCGAAAGGATGTTGGCCTCGACGAGATTGCGCCAGCCGAACAGGAACGCGGCGACCAGCAACGCCGAGCCCATTCCGATCTGCACCGTGCGCTTCGGCCAGCGCGAGACGGCGCTCGCGCCGAGGTAGGCGCCGGCGACGGCCGCCGCAATCATGAGAATGAGCGTCTTCGGATCGACGCCGATCGCCACGGTGTAGATGAAGGCCTCGGTGATCGTCGGCAGCGTGTGCCCGACGTTGAGCGTGCCGGGGATCAGCCGATCCGGCACCATCTTGAGAAACTTGTAGGTCGCGGTCGTCGGCGCGAACGACCCGATGCCGAGCGTGTCGAAGAAATTCGTGATGAAGCCAACGCCGAGACCGGCGGGCGTCGGGCCACCGCGCTCAACCGCTTCGGGCGTCTGGGGGTTTGCGACCGCACGTTGGTCGCCCCGCCACCACGAGCCGACGTAGAACGCCGTGAAGCCGCCGAGCGCCGTCAGTAGTCCCACCAATGGATTCATTGTGGCGGGATGCTACTACAACTCAATTGCTAATACGGAATCCGATGACGGTGCGCGACTTGAGGTCCGACGAGGCGGCCTCGATTTCGATGAGGTACGTGCCTGTGACGAGGCCGCCGAGCGAGAACGGCAGGTCGATGACGCCGTCGGCGCGCGGCTCGGCCGGCGGGAACGTGGACATCGTCTCACCGACCGAATTGAGCAGGCGCACCGTGAGCTTCGGCGGCGTGCCGCCGGGCCCGTACGCTTTGAACCGAATGAGGATCTGCTCGGTCCGCGAGAAGTCCCGCGACGTGGACGGACTCGGTGACGCGGCCTGCCGGAGATTCTGGAGTTCCCGCGCGGTGCGCGCGCGGAAGATCTGCGGGGACGTCACCGTCGGACCGACCTTCGTGTAGTCGGGCACGACGAGTTCCTTGTCTTCGCTGTCGATGAGCGCGCCGCCGGGGCCTTCGGCCGTGAGCCGCAGCCGCATCGCGCCGGGCGGCGACGCGAAGCTCACTTTGCCGGACGGCGTCACGGCGTTCGGGTCGCGCGCGACCTTGCCGCGGAAGAGCATGTCGCCGGTCACGAACGTCGCCACGACGTTCATCTGCTCGGGCGCTTCGGCGGGCGACGCGTTGGGCGCGGCTTCCCACACGAGCGTCACCTGCGACTTCCCGTCCTCACCCTTGTCGAAGCCGACCCACGTGCGCACCGGATGGCCGCGCTCGGGCTCGGCCACGGCGGCCAACGCCTCGGCGAGATCCGTGGCGAGCGCGGGTTTGTCCGGGCCCTTCGTCGAGCGCTCGATGTTCTCGGCCGACATGGCCCAGTAGCCCTTGCGATAGCGCACGTCCAGCCCCTTGCGCTTCACGCTCAGCTTGATCTCGTGGAACTTGCCGTCGCGCGGCGCCTCGGTGGACGTGTAGCCGAGCAGGTAATACGCGCTCGTGTCCTTGAGCATCTGGCGCAGCGCGGGCGTCGGATCGTTCCGGCCGACGATCGCGCGCCCGTCGGTCTGATCGGCGATGACGCGCAGGTTGTCGGTCGTCTCGTTGAGCACTTTGCGATCCGACTCGAACGGCACCGGCGAGGAATCGGACAGATCGAACTCGCCCGTGGCGAGACCGCGCGGATCGAGCGTGTAGATCGACGTGTTGGTCCGGGTCGCGGCGCTGAAGATGTCCTTCATCCGCATCAGCAGGCTTGACGCCGCCTGGAAGTCCGCGCGGTCGCGATTGATGGCGGCCGTGGAATTTGGCGTGGACTGCACGAGGCCGCCGCTCTCGATTTCGATCGGGAGCGACGCCGACATCCCTTCGCTGACCATGAGCACGGTCTTGCGCCCCTGCCGCAGCGTCCCGAGATAGACGCACAGGCCCTCGAGAGCGTCGATCACGATCGAGTTGCGGAGCTCCTCGATTTGCGGCCGCGACAGCCGGTAGTAGATCTGTTCCTGCGGGTATTTCGGCTGATAGTCGTACTTGCGCCCGTCGAACTTCCGGATGGCGTTGGCGATGCCTTCGTGATCGCGCGAGAACGTGATGCCGAGCGTCGGGGTCAGCGGATAGAGCACGGCGACCAGGTCGCGCGGATCGAGCTCGGTGACGAACTTCGCGACCTTCTCGCGCACGGCCATCGCGTTGCCCCGGCGCGTGTGGTAGTCGTCGAGAAACACCGTGACCAGCCGCACGTCGTCGCGCGCGGCCTCGCGCTCCATCGACTCCATCGACAGGATCGGCGCGGCCTTCGCCGGATCCGGGTCGAACCGATCCTCGGTGAGCGCGATGCGCTTGAAGTTGTCGATCGTCTGGAGCTTGTTGTTTTCCTTGATCTCGAAATCGGCGGCCGTCAGATCGGTGACCGGATTCCCCTGCTTGTCGGTGACGATGACGTCGACGGTGACGGCGTCGATGGCGGTGCGAAACGTGACCTGGGGCTTCTCCTGGGCAGGCGGCGCCTGCTGGCCCCCCGGAAAGGCGGACACGCCCGTCGCGGCGATGCCGAGCATCGCGATCGCGATCGCTTTTCGCATGTCGGCATCATACACCGCCTGAGTGGTAACATTTTCTGGCTATGCCGCACACGACCGACGCGCTCCTCTCGCCGCTCACCGAACTCTCCGAAGACGAACAGCTCCTCCGCCAGAGCGTGCGCGATTTCGCGCTCGCCGAAGTGCGGCCGCTCGCGCGCGAGATGGACGAGCACGCGAAGATGTCGGCTCCGCTCGTCGAGAAGCTGTTCGGCCTCGGCGTGATGGGCGTCGAGATTCCGGAGAAGTTCGGCGGCGCGGGCGGCACGTTCTTTCATTCGGTGCTCGTCGTCGAGGAACTGTCGCGAGTGGATCCGTCGGTCGGCGTGATGGTCGACGTGCAGAACACCCTGGTGATCAACGCGATCCTGCGCTGGGGCAATGACGAGATCAAGGCGCGGCTCCTGCCGCGGCTGGCGGCGAAGGCGATCGGCGCGTACGGCCTGTCGGAAGCCGGCTCGGGGAGCGACGCGTTTGCCCTGCAGACCCGCGCGGCCGCCAAAGGCGACGACTTCGTGATCAACGGCCGCAAGCTGTGGATCACCAACGCGAACGAGGCGGACATCTTCATCGTGTTCGCGAACATCAATCCGGACGCCGGCTACCGGGGCATCACGGCGTTCATCGTCGAGCGCGGCACGCCCGGGTTCACGATCGGCAAGAAGGAAGACAAGCTCGGGATTCGCGCGTCCAGCACGTGCGAGCTGATCTTCGAGGACTGCAATGTCTCGAAGTCATCGATCCTCGGGGACGTCGGCAAGGGCTACAAGGTCGCCATCGAGACGCTGAACGAGGGCCGCATCGGCATCGGCGCACAGATGCTGGGCCTGGCGCAGGGCGCGCTCGATCACGCGATCAGCTACACCAAGGAACGCAAGCAGTTCGGCAAGGCGATCGCGGAGTTCCAGGGCGTGCAGTTCCAGCTCGCGCGGATGGCGACCGACGTCGAAGCCTCGCGGCTCCTCGTTTACAACGCCGCGCGCCTGCGCGACGCCGGCAAGCCGTTCCTCCACGAAGCCGCGATGTGCAAGCTGTTCGCGTCAGAAGTGGCGGAGCGCAACGCCTCGATGGCGATCAACCTGTTCGGCGGCAACGGGTTCGTGAAGGACTACCCCGTCGAGAAGCTCTATCGCGACGCCAAGATCGGGCAGATCTACGAAGGGACGTCGAACCTGCAGCTCCAGACGATCGCGAAGCACCTGCTGACGTAAACCGCTCCGTTCATCGGCAATGTGGGAATCGGGGAATCTCGCCATGTTCGACCGGGCAATCGGCGATCAGCAATGGAACGGCAATGGAACATCGACATTGTGAGAATGTCGCGCAGGAGATCACTCCATGATCCGACGGGTTGCACTCGCTCTAGTTGCTGTGGCCTCACTGGGGATGACGAGTTCTTCACCGTCATCCCGGACGGCGAACGACTGCACGGCACTTACGTGGACAAAACCGGCTTGCCGGAAAAGCGGTTGAGGGTCGGCGTAGTGCTGACGCGCCCCGCGCGATAACCGGACGTCACGTCTGCGCCGGCACCAACGATCATCGATCTGCGATTGCCGATTTCACATCCATTGCCGATAGCCGTTTTGTCCGATCGGACATTCCCCGATTGCCAGATTCCCATATTGCCGATGAACTAGCCGAGAATTTCGTGCGCGATGATCATGCGCTGCACTTCCGACGTGCCCTGATAGATCTCCGCTGCGCGCACGTCTCGAAATAGCCGCTCGACGCGCGAGCCTTTCCGGTACCCCTCGGACGCGAGGATCTGCATCGCGCGGTCGGCGGCGCGGTGCGCGGCCTCCGAAGCCTGCAGCTTCGCCATGGCGGCTTCGAGCGTCGCGCGCGGCGCGCGATCATGGGTGTCCGCCGCCTTCCACGTCAGCATGCGCGCAGCCGAGAGGTCGGTCGCCAGGTCCGACAACTGGAACTGGATCGCCTGGAAGTTGCCGATCGGCTGGCCAAATACCTGACGGGTGCGCGAATAGTCGAGCGCTTCCTCGAGCGCCGCCTGCCCGACGCCGAGCGCCTGGGCCGCGATCGCCACGCGGCCGCCTTCGAGCGCCCGCATTGCCACGCGAAAGCCGTGCCCAGATTCGCCGAGGAGCGCGCCGGCGTCCACGTGCACGTCGGTCAATTCAATGTCCATGCAGCCGAGGCCGTGCACGCCGAGCGACTCGGGTGACGCGGTCATCGTGATGCCGGGCGTGTCGAGCGGCACGAGAAACGCGCTGATCCCCCGCCCGCGCGCGTCCGGCTCGGTGCGCGCAAAGACGATGGCGACGTCGGCCTGCTCGGCGTTGGCGACCCAGATCTTGCGGCCGTTGATCACGTAGCCGCGATCGTCGAGCCGCGCCGAGGTCTGCTGATTCGCGGCGTCGGATCCCGCGCCGGCTTCCGAGAGCGCGAACGCGCCGATCGACTGCCCCGTCGCCAGCCGCCGCACCCACGCCGCTTTCTGGTCGTCGGTGCCGAAGGTCACGATCGGCTCGGCGACGAGCGAGTTGTTCACCGTGAGGATGACCGCGACCGTCGCGCTCGCGCTCGAGACGATTTCAATCGCGGCGGCGTAGGTCACGTAGTCGCGCGCCGCGCCGCCGTACGCCGCGGGGATGGTGGTGCCCGCGAGCCCGAGCGCCGCGGCGTCGCGCACGAGATCGCGCGGAAACACGCCGGTCCGATCGAGCTCGGCCGCGCGCGGCGCCACGCGCTCGGCGGCGAATCGCCGGACGGCATCGAGAAAGGCCTGTTGTTCGGGAGTGAACGAGAACGTCATTGCACCTCGATTGTACCGTCTCGTAAGCTTCTGTGCGTTGATGGGAAAGGTCCGAGGCGGAATCCTCGCCGCGATCAGCGTGGCCGTGACGGCGATCTTCTACGGCCGGGCGCTCGCCTTCGATCTGCAATGCGACGACCTGCTGATGATCCGGCCATGGTCGCGCGCCGAACTCCTCGGCGTCTGGCACGGCACGTGGGAACCGGCGCACGGCTTCGCCGTCTTCTTCCGTCCGCTCGCCTCGTGGTTCTACGCCGGGCTCTTCGAGCTGTTCGGCTGGAACGCGCCCGCGCACATGCTCTTCTCGCTCGCCCTGCTCGCGCTCGTCGCCTGGCTCGTCGCGCTGTTCGTCGCGCGCGAGTCGCGGTCAACTCCGGCCGGCGCGCTCGCGGCCGTGATCTTCGCGCTGCATCCCAACACGCCCTGGTCGACCGGCACGTGGGTCACCAACGACTTTCACAAGCTCGCCGCGCTCGTCGCCCTGGGCGCGCTGCTGCTGTGGCAGCGGCTGCGTCACCGCGGCCCCGCGCAGTGGCTGGCGTTCGTCCCCTTCGTCGCCGCGTGCTTCCTCATCAAGGAAGACGGGCTGATGCTCATCCCCGCGCTCCTCACGCTGCAGTGGCTGCGGGCGCGCATGGTGGGCGACGTCGCGCCTCCCGGCGCGGCCCTGGTCCTCGCGGCCGCGGCCGTCGGCGTGGCGCTGGCCGCGTGGCGATGGCTGGCGCTCGGCGAACTCGGCGGCTTCCCGCTGCCCCCATCCCTGTATGTGGTGCTTCACAATCTGGCCCGTGGGCCGATCTACGCGCTCACCGCGCACGGCAGTCTGTCGGTCCTGACGGCCGTCCAGAAGATCCTCGCGGTGGCCACCGTCGTCCTGCTCGGCGCGGTGATCTGGACGATGCCGCGCGAGAAGCGGTTTCCGCCGGCGGCGGCGCTCGTGGTGCTGGGGTGGTACAACCTGCCGCTCGCGCTCGTGAGCAACGTGATGCGGTACTACATGCTCACCATCGCCGCATCCGCGATCTTCGCCGCGGTCATCGACGACGTCTGGCGCGGCCGCCGGGCGCTCGCGCGCCGAGGCTGGCGAACGGCCCTCGGCGCGGCCATCCTCCTGGCGATCGCCTCGCGCGCCTCGGTGCAGCAGCGCGAGCTCGACCTGTTTTCACCGTGCCAGCGGCTCGAACACGAGTGCATCCCGTGGGTCCTGGAATCGGTGCCGTCGTTGCCGCCCGAGGCGCGCCAATACGTCGCGGAAACACCCGCCGCGTGCGCGATCGGCCGCCGGCCGAAGATCGGCGAGGCGAATCGCCTGACCTGGGGCCTGGGCTCCACCTCGATCGACACGATGACCGGCGAGCGATCGCACGCGGTGACCGGGGATGTCGTTTCGCTCATCCGCGGCAACGGCCCGACGGCCGGCCTCTTGTTTCGACATTCAGGAGCGAGTCCCGCCCAGACGGTTCACGTGGAATTCCGCGTGGACGGCGCGCGCCAGCTCCGAGAACTGAACGGCCCGCAGTGGTTGCGCATCGATGTCCCGCTCAACGCCGGACTCCGGAGCTGGCTTCGCGGAGCGCATCGCGTCGACGCGAGGTTCTCCGCTCCTGGCGCGGAGTGGATCCTAATCCGCGAGCCGCAGAAATAGCGGTGTGAGTCTCGACGCCGTTTGAGACAGCTCTTCCGGCAACACGCGCGTCTCGCCCGTCACGGTCATGAAGTTCGTGTCGCCGTTCCAGCGCGGCACGATGTGCACGTGCAGGTGGTCGAGCACGCCGGCGCCCGCCGGCTTGCCGATGTTCAGTCCCGTGTTGAAGCCGTGCGGATGGTAGGCCTCGGTCAGCACGAGCTCCGACGTGCGCGTGAGCGTCATGACTTCGGTCAGCTCGTCCGGCGTCGCGTCGGCCAGCCGGCCGATGTGCCGGTTGAACACGACCATCAGGTGGCCGTTGTTGTACGGATACTTGTTGAGGATGACGAAGGCCGAGCGGCCGCGATGCACGACGAGCGGCTGGTTGCCGATGTCGGCGAGCGCGTCGCAGAAAATGCAGGACGCCGTGGAGTGGCTGGCGTTACTCACGTAGTCCAGTCTCCACGGCGTCCATAAGCGATTCATGAATCGGGCTAACTGTTATCTGGTTAGCTGACTATTTTTCTTCTTCAGTGAACGGACTCTGATTAATCAGATCCTTCAGCTCTTTGCCGGGTTTGAAATACGGCACTTTCTTCGGCGGCACGTCCACCTTGTCGCCCGTCTTCGGATTGCGGCCCTTGCGGGGCTCGCGCTGCCGCAGCCGGAAGCTGCCGAAACCACGAAGCTCGATCTTCTCGCCGCGGTTCAGCGCATCGATGATGCTCTGAAACACGGTGTCGACGATCACTTCCGAGTGCTTCTTCGTGAGGTCCGAGACTCGTGAGACTTCCTCGACGAGCTCGGCCTTGGTCATCGGCAC
>SCUN01000105.1 GCA_004297655.1 Acidobacteriota bacterium
TCGACGGTCACACCGGGCTTGAGCCGTCCGAACGCCTGCACCGACCGGTTCTCGCGCGTGTACTTGAACTGGTGCGGCACGAGCGGCACCCACAGCTTCTGGTTCTCCGGGAACTCGAACTCCTTCGGCATGACGCCGATGATCTCGGTGGGTTGCGTGTTGATCAGCACCTTGCGGCCGACCACGGACGGGTCGCCTTGATAGCGGTTCATCCAGACCGTGTAGCTGAGGAGCACGACGTTGGCGGCGCCAGGGGTGTCGTCGCTCTCGCTGAACGGCCGGCCGAGGATGGGCTGCTTGCCAAGCATCGGGAACAGATCCCACGTGACGTCGGCGCCGCTGAACCGTTCGGGTTCGCCGGCGCCGTCGGCGATCGTCAGGCTCCGGTAGCTCGTGCCGGCGAGCGCGGCGAGCGACGTCTGGCCCGCGCGCCAATCCTGGAAGTCGAGGTAGGAGATCGCGCTTTCGTCGAACCCGGCCTTCACGTTCCGGCCGTTGACGCTGACGATGCGGTCGGCGTCCAGATACGGGAGCGTCTGGATGACCACGCCGTCGACGACGCTGAAGATCGTCGTGTTGAGGCCGACGCCGAAACCGAGACAGACGATCGCCACCAGCGCGAAGCCCTTGTTGAACCAGAGCCCGCGGACCGCGTAGCGAAGGTGGCGGATTATCGGCATGGCGGCTTAGACGGCGGCGCGTGGCCCGGGGTTCGGTGCTGCTGATAAAGTTACTTCCGAATGACGCTCGACATGCTTACTGCCCTGTTCGTGTTCATGCTCGCGACCTTTCTCGGTCTCGACATCATCCGGCGCGTGTCGCGGCTGCTCCACACGCCGCTCATGTCCCTGACGAACGCGATTTCCGCCGTCGCCGTCGTCGGCGCGCTGCTCCTCGCCGGCGAGGCGCACGACACGCTCAGCACGGTGCTCGGCGCCGTCGCGGTGTTCGCGTCCACGACGAACTTCGTCAGCGGCTTCCTGATCACCGACCGCATGCTGCGGATGTTCAAGAAGCGCGAGACGCCGAAGTCATGACCGGCGCCGCCGAACTCTGCTATTTCGCCGCCGCCCCGCTGTTCATCCTCGCACTGCGATGGATGAGCTCGCCGGAGACCGCGCGCCGCGCGGTCTTCTCGGCCGTCGTCGCGATGGGCCTCGCCATCGGCGGCACGTTGCTGCAGCCGACCATCCACACCTTCACCTGGATCGGCATCGCGGTGCTGGCCGGCTTCCTTGTCGGCGTTCCGCTCTCGCGCGTGCCGCTCACGGCGGTGCCGGAACGGACCGGGTTGTCGCAGGCATTCGGCGGCCTGGCCGTCGCGCTCGTCGGCATCGCGAAGTACTACTTGTGGCTCCAGGAAGGCGTGCTCACGCCGTTCAAGATGGGCGTGATCGGCGGCGAAGTGATTCTCGGCTGCCTCACGTGCACGGGCGGCCTGCTCGCCGCGGCCAAGCTCGCCGAGATGATTCCGACGCGGCCGATCACGTATCGCGGCCAGAACATCGTCAGCTTCGCGCTGCTCGCCATCGCGCTCGCGCTCGCGGGCCTGCTCATCTACAACCCGTTCATGTCGTGGGCGTTTCCGATCATCATCGCGATCGGCCTCATCTTCGGCGTGATGCTGATTCTCCCGATCGGCGGCGCGGACATGCCGACGGTGATCTCGTTCCTCAATTCGTACGCGGGCCTGTCGGCGGTCGCGCTCGGCTTCGTGCTCGAGAACAAGCTGCTGATCGTCGCCGGCGCGCTCGACGGCTCGTCGGGCTTCGTACTGTCGATCATCATGTGCAAGGCGATGAACCGCTCGGTGACCAACGTGCTCTTCGGCGCGTTCGGCTCGGTGCAGGCCGCCAAGGCGCTCGGCGAGAAGAAGACGGCGAAGAGCGCGACGTCCGCCGACGCCGCGCAGATCCTGGCGGCCGCCGGCACCGTCGTCATCGTGCCCGGCTACGGCATGGCGGTCGCGCAGGCGCAGCATCGCGTGCGCGATCTCTACGAACTGCTCTCCAAGAAGGGTGTCGACGTGAAGTTCGCCGTGCACCCGGTCGCCGGCCGCATGCCGGGGCACATGAACGTGCTGCTGGCCGAGGCCGAAATCCCCTACGACCGGCTGGTGGAGATGGACGACATCAACCCCGAGATGCCGCAGGTCGACGTCTGCCTCGTCATCGGCGCGAACGACGTCGTCAACCCGGCCGCCCGGAGCGATTCGACGAGCCCGATCTTCGGCATGCCGATCATCGACGCCGACAAGGCGCACACGGTCATGGCCATCAAGCGGAGCATGAATCCGGGTTTCGCCGGCATCGATAATGAGCTTTACTATGCGAACAACACGCTGATGCTCTTTGGCGATGCCAAGGCCGTGATCAGCGACGTCGTGAAGGAACTCTCCGGGGAGAACGCATCATGAAATCACTCCGTTTCGCCGCCGCGTTCACGGCGGCCAGTCTCGTGCTGGCCGCATCCGTCACCACCAGGGCCCAGCAGGCACCGCCGGCGCAGACCGCTCCGGTAGGTCCGCTCGCGCCGGAAAAGTACATGGACATCCAGGTCCTGAAGGATGTGCCGGCCGATCAGCTCGACCTCACGATGCAGTACTTCATGGCCGCGACGGGTTTCACCTGCGGCCAGTGCCATGTGCGCGACCAGGCGACCGGCGCGTTCACCTTCATGGCCGACACGCGGCTCAAGACGACCGCGCGCCAGATGATCCAGCTCGTGCAGACCGTGAACGCCGGCAGTTTTGGCGCGCGGATCAACTGCGCGACGTGCCATCAGGGGCGCAATCAGCCAGCGGGACTCCAGCCGGCGCAGATGTTCACGGCCGATCAACTCGCGGCCATGGCTGCGCAACAGGCCGCTCGTCAAGGCGGTGCGCCGGGTGGAGCGGGTGCCGCAGGTGCGGCTGGTGCTCCGGGTGGGCGGGGTGCGGGTGCCAACCAGACGCCGGCGCCGCCGATTGACGACGTGCTGAACAAGTACATCACGGCGATCGGCGGTCAGGCCGCGATCGACAAGCAGAACTCACGCGTGATGTCGGGCACGCTCGTGAACCGCAGCGGCCAGTCGATGCCCTTCACGATCGAGGAAAAGGGCGCGAAGATCCGCGAGAGCATCACGACGCCGCAGGGCACGAACGTCTCGGTGTACGACGGCACGGCCGCCTGGGCGCAAGCCGGAGAGACGATCGGCGACCTCCCGGGATTCCGCATGCAGCAGGCGTCGCGATTGAACGACCTGCGCCGCGCGGCGGAGATTCGAACGCGCTACCAGAACCTGACGGCGGCCCGTCCGACGCGTCTCACGCTCACGCCGGGCGCCGCGCCGATCGACGTCAATCTGCTCCAGGGCGCGCCGTTCGCGGGCGTGACCGAGCGTCTCTACTTCGACGCGAACTCCGGCCTGCTGATTCGCCGCCAGATCATCACGCGCACGCCGCTCAACGGCACGCTGACCGAGATCATCGACTACAGCGACTACAAGGACGTGGCGGGCGTGAAGATTCCGTTCACGATCAAGCGCAACAACTGGAACTCGCTCGACGTGCTCACGGTCGTTGACGTCAAGCCCAACGCGTCGGTGGACGACGCGCGGTTCGTCAAGCCGGCGAAATAGCGTGGGCCGACTTCGAAACCAGTCGGCCCTCCGTACCCTCCTTGCCTGCGCGGCGGCGGCGACGCTCGCCGCCGAGACACCGCCGGCCGACGTCGCCTTCGATCTGACGACGCCGACCGGCGTGATCGCCGGCACGCTGCGCATGCCGGCGGTGTCCTACAAAGTGCCGGTCGTGCTGATCATCGCGGGCTCCGGCCCGACCGATCGCAACGGCAACTCGGGCGCGCAGGTCAAAGGGAACACCTACGCGATGCTGGCGGACGCGCTCGCCGCGCGCGGGATCGCGACCGTGCGCTACGACAAGCGCGGCATCGCGGCGAGCCGGCCCGCCGGCCCGCCCGAAGTGGACATGCGGTTTGAGATCGGCGTGGCCGACGCGTCCGCGTGGATCGAGAAGCTGCGCAACGACACGCGCTTCACGAGCGTGACCGTCGCCGGCCACAGCGAGGGGTCGCTGGTCGGCATGCTCGCGGCAAGGCAGGCCCGCGCCGACGGGTATGTGTCCATTGCGGGCATCGCGCGCCGCGCCTCGGATGTGCTGCGCACGCAGACGCAGCCGCAGTTGGCGTCGATGCCGGCGCTCGCCGAAGCGAACGAGTCCATCCTGAAGTCGCTCGAAGCCGGCAAGACCGTCGACACGGTGCCGCCGGCGCTCTTCGCGCTGTACCGTCCGAGCGTCCAGCCGTACCTCATCTCGTGGTTCCGCTACCTGCCGTCGGCGGAAATCGCCATGCTCAAGCGGCCGGCGCTCATTCTTCAGGGCACGACCGACATTCAGGTCGCGGTGGACGAAGCCAGAGCGCTCGCCGCCGCCAAACCGGACGCGACGCTCAAGATCATCGACGGCATGAATCACCTGCTGAAGACCGCGCCGGCCGATCGCGCGGCCAACATCGCCACCTACGCGAACGCTGAACTTCCGCTCGTCGCGGACGTCCCGGACGCCATCGCGGCCTACGTCAAGGGCCTCTCGCTGCCGCAACACGCGCTCGCCGAACGCAAGAGTCCGCGCACGGTGGCGGCCGCGGAAATCGACGGCTGTCGCATCGCGGTGGAGTACGGCCAGCTCGGCGTGCGCGACCGCGCCATCTGGGGCGCGCTCGTGCCGTGGAACCGCCAGTGGATGCCGGGCGCCGATGAGGCGACGACGCTCACGACCAGCGAGTCGATGGTGCTCGGGGGTCTCACGGTGCCGGCCGGCGACCACACGCTCTTCGCGGTGCCGTCCGAGGACAACTTCCTGCTCCTCGTGAACAACCAGATCTACCAGTTCCACACGCAGTACGACGCGTCGCGGGACCTCGGACGCGTCAAGATGGCGATGAAGAAGCTCGATCAGCCGGCGGAACTGCTGAGATTTGAAATCAGAAAAACGGTCACCGGCGGCGAACTCGCCTTCGCGTGGGCCGACCGCGAATACGCGGTGCCGTTTACGATCCGCCCGAGCTAAAGCTCGGGCCTACGGCCACCCGTAGGCCGGGGCTTCAGCCCCGGCAAGAAGACCGCCTCAGCCCCGCGGGCCCGCGTTCGCCGTCTCGTTGAACTCGCCTTCCCACTTGGAGATGACGACCGTCGCGAGGCAGTTGCCGACGACGTTGACCGAGGTGCGCGCCATGTCCATGATGGCGTCCACGCCGAGCAGCAGCGTCACGCCCTCGAGCGGCAGGTTGTAGCTCGCCAGCGTGCCGGCGAGGATCACGATCGCCGCGCGCGGCACGCCCGCCACGCCCTTGCTCGTGAGCATCAACGTCAGCATCATCGTGATCTGCTGGCCCACCGTCAGATCGACGCCGGCGGCCTGCGCCACGAAGACGGACGCCATCGACAGATACAGCGTCGTGCCGTCGAGGTTGAACGTGTAGCCGAGCGGCAGCACGAACGACACGATGCGGCGCGGACATCCCATCTTCTCCATGTTCTCCAGCGCCAGCGGCAACGCGGCTTCGCTCGTGGACGTGGAAAACGCGATGAGCCACGGCTCCTTGGCGTAGTTGAAGAATTTCTTCAGCGGCACCTTGAACAAGAGCGCGACGGGCCCGAGCACGAGGACCAGGAAGATGACGAGCCCGAGATACAGCACGCCGATCAGGCCGGCGAGGTTCTTCATCACGCCGAGGCCCGAGACGCCGATGGTGTACGCGATCGCGGCCGCGACGCCGATGGGCGCGTACCGCATGATGATGTTCGTCAGCCGGAACATTGTCTCCGCCAGCGACTCGCAGAACTGCACGACCGGCCGGCCCTTCTCGCCGATCATGCCGAGCGCGATCGCGAAGAACATGCTGAAGATCACGATCTGCAGGACGTCGCCCTTCGCCATGGCGTCGACGACCGATGTCGGAATCGTGTGGAGCAGAATCTGATCCCACGTCTGCGGCGCCTGCGACGCCTGCGTCGCCGTCGTCGGCAGCGCGACGCCGATGCCGGGTTTGAAGACGTTGACCAGCACGAGGCCGATCAGCAGAGCGATCGTCGTGACGACCTCGAAGTAGACGATCGCGCGCAGGCCCATCCGGCCGACGTCCTTGAAATGTCCGGCGCCGGCGATGCCCGCCACGAGGGTGGCGAAGATCAACGGCGCGATGATCATCTTGATCAGCCGCAGGAAGATGTCGCTGAACACCTTCACGTACGGCGCGTAGCCCGGACGCATCTCATTGATGAAGATGCCGGCGGCGATGCCGATGAACAGCCCGAGGAAGATCTTCTGCGACTGCGAGAGTCCGCGGCGCGCGGGAGCGGTGTCGGTCGTCGTCATAGGCTGCGCGGGATCATAGCAAACAAGCTCGGATAGAATGCGACGCATGGCACAGGCATCCGTCCCGTCGCAGTCCCCCCTTCGCACGGCGCTCGCCGGGCTGATCGGCAACGTCCTCGAGTGGTTCGACTTCGCGGTCTACGGCTACTTCGCGAGCAACATCGGCCACCAGTTCTTTCCGCAGTCGACGCCCGCGGTGCAGCAGCTCCTCACCTTCGGCACGTTCGCGCTGGGCTTTCTCGCGCGGCCGGTCGGCAGTCTCGTGCTCGGCCGCGTCGGCGATCGCATCGGGCGGCGCGCGCTGCTGACGCTGTCGATCGGCTTGATGGGCGGCGCGACGCTCGTCCTCGGCCTCCTCCCCACGTTCGACCAGATCGGTCTGGCCGCGCCCGCGTTGCTGCTGCTGATGCGCCTCGTCCAGGGGTTCTCGCTCGGCGGCGAATTCACCGGGTCGATGGTCTACACCACCGAGGGCTCGTCGCCGCTCATGCGCGGACTCGTGAGCAGCTCGACCGCCGCGGGCACGACGATGGGTTTCATTCTCGGATCGGGCACCGCGTGGCTCGTCAACGCCTCGTTCACGCCGGATGAAGTCAACGCGTTCGGATGGCGCATCCCGTTCGTCGGGAGCGTGGTGTTCCTCGTCGCCGGCTACCTGCTGCGGCGCGGCATCATCGAAACCGCCGAAGGCCTCAAGGCCGCGGCGATCCGGCCGAAGCTGCTGCCGTCGCTCATCGCCGACTGGAAGCCGATCGTCCAGACGTTCGGCATCGTCGCGATGACCAACGCGGCGTACTACATGACGTTCACCTTCGCCGTCGAGCGCCGCAAGGCGCTGGCGGGCGCGACCGGGTCGGAGTTCCTGCTGGCGAACACGCTGAGTTTGTTCGTGGTGCTCTTCTCGAAACCGCTCGGGGGATGGCTGTCCGACAAAGTCGGCCGGCGCAAGCTGATGATGGCGCTCACCGTCGTGGTGATGGCTGCGATCTACTCGTCGCTTAACGTGATGCTCTACGGCGCGCCGGCGAGCTTCATCCTGGGACAGATGGTGCTGGCGGTGCCGCTCGGCATGGCGCTGGGCCTGCAGGGCGCGATGCTGGTGGAGATCTTCCCGCTGCGCTCGCGCGTGACGTCGATGAGCGTGGCCTACAGCGTCACGCTCGCGCTGGCGGGCGGCACGGCGCCGCTCGTTTCGAGCTGGCTGATCGACACGCTCGGCCATCCGCTGGCGCCGGCGTACTACATCATGGCCTACGGCCTCCTCGGCCTCGCGATCATGTGGCCGATGAAGGAAACCAATACTCGACGGCTGGACGAGTAGCCTCAACGGTCCGCTCCGATGGCGTTATGCTCATCGGATGCGGACCCTGCTCCTCTCTCTTCTCGCCGGCAGCGTCGCGCTCGCCCTGCCGAGCGCGCAGCAGACTCAGCGATCGATCGGCGCGGGCGGCGCCCCGACGATTGTCGTGGACTTCGCGGCGGTGGACGCCAAGGGTCAGCCGGTCACCGACCTGACGCCAGGTGACCTGACGGTTCGCATCGACGGCAAACCGCGCGCGATCAAGGATCTGCAGCTCGTGAAGCGCGATGCCGGCGGCGCGGTGGTGGATCCGCTACCGGCGCCGTTTGCGACCAACGTCGTGACCGGGGGCGGCGGGCGCGCGGCGTTTCTCATCATCGACAACGAGACGATCTCGACGGGCCGCGAGCAGCGCGTGCGCGACGGCCTCGCGCTGTTCATCAACTCGCTCGGGCCGAGGGACGTCGCCTCGATCGTGACGGTCCCGCACGGCGGCGTGTCGGTGGAGCTCACGGCGGACAAGGCCCGGCTGAAGGACGCCGCCGCGAAGTTCTCCGGCGCGCGCCCACCCACCGAGACGGCGAACGACGCGGCCTGCCGCTCGCGGCTGACCGTGCAGGAACTCCAGCGGATCCTGCAGCAGCGCGCGGACGCCGACACGCCGACCGATGTGATCTTCGTGTCGTCGAGTCTGATCGGACCGCGAACCAACGTGACGTCCGGCAACACATCCCTCGGCCGCGGGAACGTCGGCGGCTGCGAGCTGCAGCAGGACGAATTCACCCGTCTCGCCGCGATCGCGGCGTCGGCGCGGGCGCGCATCTACGTCGTGCAGCCCGAGCAACTGGGGAACACCGGACCGTCGGCCGCCGACTCGACCGTCGCCGGCCTTGAAGGCGTGGCCAGCCTGACCGGCGGCTACGTGTGGCACATGGCCGGCAGCGACGAGCCCGGCTTCCAGCGCATCGCGACCGAGACGTCGTCGTACTACAACGCAACGGTCGAACTCGAGCCCGGCGATCTCGGCGCCAACCAGCGGCAAGTGTCGGTGAAGAGTTCGCGCGCCGACGTCACGCTGCGCGTGCGGCCGACGGTCGCGCTGGCGAAGCCGGCGGCGCCGGCGAAGGGCGCGCCGTCGCCGAAAGACATGCTGCGCACCGCGAGGGTCTATCGCGACGTGCCGCTGCGCCTTCAGGCGTTCTCCTCGCGCGCGGGCGGCAAAGTGCGCGTGATGGCGCTCGCGGAAGCGGCCGTGCCCGGCACGAAGCTCTCCGCCGCGGCGATCGGCCTCTACGATCCCAGCGGCAAACTGGTCGGCCAGTGGACGGCCAACGCGACCGAACTCACGGCGCCGATGCTCCTGGCGACGTTCGACCAGGCGCCGGGCACGTATCGCGCGCGCGTCGCGGTCACCGACGCCGCGGGCCGCGCCGGCGCCGCCGACGTCACGTTCGACGCCACGCTCACGCCGGCCGCGAGCGGCTTGTCGCTCAGTTCGATCCTGATCGGGACGACCGACAACGGCTTCTCGCCGAAACTGCAGTTCACGAACGAGCCGACGGCGGCCGCGTACTTCGAGCTCTACGGCGGCAAGCCCGGCATGCCGGTGACGTTCGCGCTGGAGATCGCCCCGACGCTGAACGGTCCGGCGCTTGCGACGCTTCAACCCAAGGTGTCAGGCTCACCCGAGCCCGACAAGTACTTGATCCTGACGCCGATCAGCCTCGGCGCCCTCCCGCCGGGTGATTATGTGGTCCGCGCCATCGTCGGCCTTGACGGCCAGCCGGCGACGCGGATTCTGAGAACATTGCGGAAGACACAGTAAGAGCGTTACCGCCCGAACCGGTAGGACAGCCCGGCGCTCCAGGTCAGATCAAACTGGGTCTTGTCGAACCCGAAGTGATCGAACTTGTAGAGCCAGCCCGCGCCTTCGACGAACACCGAAGCGTTGGACTTCGGGATCTCGAAATTCAGCCCCGCGCCCAGCTTGCCGGCCGGCTTCGTAATGCTGTCGCTCGCGGGCGTGGTGTCCGGCTTGAACGTGATCGCGCCGCCGCCGGCGACGAGATACGGCGACACGCCGTTCGACAGCGGCGCCTTCAGCTGCAGCTCCGCGCCGTACCGATACTGATTCATCATCGTCCCGGCCTTGATGACCGCGGGCAGTGCCGTGCCGCGGGTCTCGGCCCGCACGAACGTGAACGAGCCGCGCACGGTGAGAATCGAGTTGACCTGATATCCCGCCGCGGCGCCCAGGTTGAACCCCGTCTTGTAGTCGGCCGTGCCGGGGTCGTTGAGGTTCGTCAGAGCGGAGAACCCGCCGCCCTGCACCGCCACCACGGCACCGGTTGTGGACGTCTGCGCCTGAGCCGGCGCGGCGGCGGCCACGGCCACGAGGGCCATCGCCACGAGAGTGATTGCTGTCTTGCGAGTCATTGCCTTCCTCCTTCGTTACATCCGGTCGGAATTGACCGGAATCCTTTTCTGCGCGTCAGAGCGCCCCTGAAACCCACGCGAGATTGACGCGCGCGACCTGATAGTCGCGCGCGGCGCGCGCCAGTCCGGCCCGCGCCATTTGCAGGCTCAGTTCCGCGTCCTGCACGTCGAGGCGCGTTTTCACGCCCATGTCAAAGCCGCGTTCGGCGAGATCCAGCAAGCGCTCCGCTTGAGCCACGGTGCCTCCAAGCGCGCGAAGGACGCCCGCGGATTCCTCGACGGCGTTGACCGCGGTCCGCACTTCGAGGGCGATCGCGTCGCGCAGCTTGAGTTCGTCGAGCGCCGTTTGCGCGATCTCGCTCCGCGCCTGCGCCACGCGACCGCGTGCGCGCTGACCGTCGAAGAGCGGCACGGTCGCCACGACGGCCGCATTCCAGGTGGAACCGCTCGCCGACAAACCGGTCACGCCAAGGTTGCGAGCGCCGAGGGTCATCGTGAAGTCGATCCGCGGCTTGCCGCCCGACGCGGCGATCGTCTGCAGTTCGCGCAGGATGTCGCGGCGGCTGGCCAGTTCGCCGAGTTCCGGACGGTTCGCCAGGGCCTGCCTCAAGACCGCGGCGTAGTCGGGCGCCGCGTCAACGGCCGCGGTCAGCGCGCCGGCCGCATCGAGCTCCGCCTCGCCCGACGCCAACAGGAAGCGGAGCTGGTCGCGGGCGGCCTGGACGGCGTTGCCGGCCCGAATGACGGCCGGGCGCGCGTTCTCAACCGCCACGCTCGCCGCGAGCAGGTCGTAGTCGGTGGCCGTCCCGGCGCTCAGCTGCCGGCGGGTCTGCTCGAGATGACGCTGCTTTTGCGCCAGATCCTGTTCGGCGATGGCCGCCAGTTCCCTGGCCGCGAGCACGTCATAGAAGGCGACCGACACATCGCGCGCGACGGCCTGGCGGAATCGGCGGAGCTGATCGTCGGCGAAGCCGAACCCGATGCGGGCCGCACGGACGGCGGCGCCCACCTGGCCCCAGGTGAAGAGCGTCTGCGTGACCCTCAGCTCAGCGGACCGCACATCCTGTCGCCCGCCGAAGATGTCGGCCAGCGGCGAGGCGCCGCCGTCCCCGGCGCTGCGGAAGAGCCGGCTCTGCGTGTCGTCGAACTGGCGCAGCAGGCTTCCCGACGCGGTGATCTGCGGCAGCGCGGCCGCGCGTTCCTCGACGTACTTGCCCCGCACCCATTTCTGGTACTCGATCGCTTTCTGGACGTCGCGATTCTCCGCCTGGGCCATCGCCAGCGCTTCGTCGAGCGTCAGCCGCCGCGTCGCCGCCGGCGCGGCTGGGCGCTCCTGCGCGATCGCGGTATGCACGCCGGCGCCGAGCAATACGATGAGCGAGAGGACGCCGGTGCCCGCCGCAACGGGCACGCGGGATCGGCGCAACGCCGCGATCCGCGCGACCACGTCCTCGAGCAGCGTGTAGACGACGGGGACGACGACCAGCGTGAGCACGGTCGAGGTGATCAGGCCACCGATCACGGCACGCGCCATCGGCGCCCGAAACTCCGCGCCCGCGCCGATCGCGAGCGCGAGCGGCAGCATGCCGAAGATCATCGCGGCGCTCGTCATCACGATCGGCCGGAGCCGCGTGCGCCCCGCCTCGATGACGGCCTCGCGCCGCGCCATGCCCTGCGCGCGCAGGACCTTGGCGTAGTCGACGAGCAGGATGGCGTTCTTGGTGACCAGCCCCATCAGCATGATGAGCCCGATCAGCGACATGACGTTGATCGTGTCGCCCGTCAGCGTGAGCATGCCGGCCATGCCGACGACCGACAACGGCAGCGACAGCATGATGGCTAGCGGATCGACGAACGACTCGAACTGCGCGGCCAGGATCAGATACACGAACACCACGGAAAGGACGAGCGCCTCCGACATGTACCGGAACGACTCCTCCATGTCGTCGCCCTCGCCCGAGAGCACGACCTTGTATCCCTGCGGCATCGCCAGCGCGGCGCTCACCCGAGTCACCTCAGCGACGGCGGTGCCGAGCGGCAGGCGGTCGAGGTTGGCGCTGACCACGGCCTCGCGCGACAGGTCCCGCCGGTTGATTTCCGACGGCGTCGTGCCGAGCTCGTAGCGCGCGAGGCTCTGGATCGGCAGGAGGACAGACCCATCCGCGGCGGACGGCCGGCGGAGCGACAGTTGCAGCGCCGCCAACTGCGTCGCGTCTTCGCGGTCGGCCGCCGGCAGACGAATGCGGACCTGGCGCGCCTCGCCATCCTCGTCCTCGAACGTCGTGATGGCGCGACCGCCGACGAGCGAGCCCAGCGTGTCGGCGACGACGGCCGTGTTCACGCCGGCGTCGCCTGCGCGCTCGCGATCGATGATGAGCCGGTACTCGGGGGTGTCGTGTTCGAGCGTCGCCTCCAGGTCGACGATCCCGCGGACCCCGTACAGCCGGTCCTTGAGCCGCTGCGAGTATTCCTTGAGCTGCGCGATGTCCTCGCCTCGCACGGCGGCAAACAGAGGCTTCCGGCTGAACATCGCCGACGCCGGCAACAGCGACGGGACGATGCCCGGGATCTTCGCCAGCCGCGCGCGGACGTCTCGCTCGATCTCCTTCTGCGTCCGGTCGCGACGGTCGCGCGGCACGAGCTTCACGTAGACGCGCGCATCGCGCACGGTGCCGGCGTCGCCGGCGCCGATGCTCGCGTAGGTCCGGTCCACGCCGGGCACGGCGCCGAGCGTCGACAGCACCGCGTCGAGCCGGCCGCGCGTCTCCGCGATCGAAGCGTCTGGCGCCGTCGTGAAGACCGTCACGAATTCGCCCTCGTCGGGCTGCGGCACGAACTCGCTCTCGAGGCGCCCCATGAGGGCCACGCCGAGCACAAACGCCGCGGTCGCGAGGCCCGCGACGGTCTTGCGCCGGTCGAGCGCCCAGCCGATCACCGCGCGATACCGGTCCGCCGTCCGGTCGAACCAGCGGTTGAACGCGTCGAGCGTGCGCGCGATCGGATTCCGGCGGCCCGTGCGCGCGATGTCGGGATCCATCCATCGCGACGACAGCATCGGGTCGAGCGTGAAGGAGACGAACAGCGACACGAGCACGGCGAACGCCACCGTGATCCCGAAGGCGAAGAAGAACCGGCCGATGATCCCCTTCATGAAGGCGACCGGCACGAAGACCGCGACCACCGAGAACGTCGTCGCCAGCACGGCGAGGCCGATTTCGCTCGTGCCCTTGCGCGCCGCCTCGAAGTGATCCTCGCCCCGCTCGAGATGCCGCACGATGTTCTCGCGCACGACGATCGCGTCATCGATGAGCAGGCCAATGGCGAGCGACAGCCCCATCAGCGTCATCGTGTTCAGCGTCATGCCGCCGAAATACATGACGATGAACGACGAGATCACCGAGATCGGCAGCGTCAGGCCCGTGATGATCGTGGACCGCCAGGAATTCAGGAACACGAAGACGATGAAGACCGTCAGGAGCCCGCCGATCACGAGGGTCTGCTGCACGTCGGCCACCGACTCGCGAATGAACACCGAGCCGTCGCGGACGACGTCGATCGCCGTTCCCGCGGGCAGGTCGCGCGTGATCTTTTCCATTTCCTTCTTGATGGCGTCGGCCACGCCGACCGCGTTGGCTCCCGTTTGCTTCAGCACGTCGAGCGCGACCGCGGGCGAGCCGTTGACGAGCGCCAGCGACCGGACTTCCTCGATGCCGTCGCGGACGTCCGCCACGTCGCCCAGCGCGACCGGGCGGCCGGACCGGTAGGCGACGACCATCGACCGGAATTCGTCGACGCTCTTCGCCTTGCCCTGCACCCGCAGCGGAATCTCGCTCGCGCCCTTGGTCATGCGGCCGAGCGGCGTGTCGACGTTCTCGGCGCCGAGCCCCGAACGCAGCTCATCGACGCCCATGCCCAGCGCCTCGAGCTTGTCCGGACGGAGCTCGACGTTGACCTCGCGCTTGACCGTGCCGACCAGATCCACCTTGCCGACGCCGTCGACGTTCTCCAGCCGCGTCTTGATCTTCTTGTCGACGAAGGTCGTGAGCTCGCGCGGCGCCATCGCGGTCGAACGCACCGCGAGCGACACGATCGGGCCGCCGACGATGTCGAGCTTTTCGATGATGGGCTCGGAAATCGCCTGCGGAAGGTCTCCGCGAATCGCGGCGATCTTCGTCCGCGCTTCCTGAATGGCCTGGTCCGGGCGGGCTTCGAGCGTGAACTCGACGATGACCTGCGACACGCCTTCGCGCGAGATCGAGCTCACATGCTTCACGCCCGCTATGGGGTTGACGGCTTCCTCGATCCGCTTCGACACCTCGCGCTCGACCGATTCCGGAGAGGCTCCCGGAAAGGCCGTGACGATCGAGATCACTGGCACTTCGACGTCGGGCCAGAGATCGATGGCCAGCCGCCGGTAGGACGTGATGCCGAGCGCGACCAGCGCCAGCATCATGACGGTGGCGAAAACCGGCCGTTTGATGGAGAGGTTGGAAAGCAGCATGGCTACTTCCCTCCCTCGGACACCGTGACGCGGTCGCCGCTCTTCAGGGCAAACCCGCCGCGCGTCACGACGCGATCGCCCCCGGCGAGACCGGCCAGGATCGCGACCGATTCGCCGGCGGCCGGGCCCGTCCGAACGGGACGCCTTTCGGCCGTGCCGTCGTGGACGACGAACACTTCCGCGGTGCCGTCGGCGACATTCCAATTGACGAGCGCGGCGCGCGGCACCTGCAGCACGTCCGCGCGCGTCGACACGAGGATGCGGCCCTTCACGAACAGCCCGCCCTTGAGCGCGGCATCCGGGTTGCGGACCTCGGCCACGACCTTGCCGGCGCGGCTGACTTCGTCGACGCTCGGGTTGATGAACATCACCTGGCCGGTGAACAGCCGGCCCGCGAGCGCATCGACCGTGAATTCGAGCCGCTGCCCCACTCGCACGGCGGCGAGCCGGGCCGACGGCACCGAGACCGTGAGATCCAGCACGCGGTTGTCGACGATGCGGAACATCGGATCGCCGCTGCCGATGTTTTCGACGCGATCGCCGGTGTTCACACCGCGGAACGCGATGACGCCCGTGATCGGCGCCGTGATGAACGACTTGGACAGCCGGACGTTCGCGGCCCGCACTTGCGCGCGGGCTGACGCGGTCATCGCCTCGGACGCCTCGAGCGCCGATCGCGCGTCGTCGAGCGCCTGCGACGTGATCAGGCCGTACTGCTTGAG